>JAVEUP010000115.1:0-27171 GCA_034005525.1 Thermoguttaceae bacterium
CTCCTGGTCTGGACTTGGGTAAGTGTGATCCCCTAAGTCCTTTACCAGAAAGCCCTTGCGTTCACCTATATCAAGTTACGAAATTTGGAACTACTGAAATTCGTTCATGATCAATCCCTCGCAGTGTCAGTGTCATCAGTGTCAAACGTGAATACTCCAAAGATGTCAGGAGCGGCCCGCTATCTTTGACCCGGCCCCCGCGTTTGACATTGGACAGCCGTCGCTTCCCGCATGAGCTGTGCCTTCCGTTCGTGGAGACCGGGTTCGAGCCCGGCAGGATACGCCTCGGGGCTTTCAAATCGCTTGATGTGCGCGTGAAGAAGCTCGAGCTGCCGCCGGGCTCGCCGGCGGGCATGGTCCAGCGAGGGAACGTCGAGCACCCGGCGGCCCTCGCGAAATACCGGCACGAGCAGGTCCTCTGAGGTCGCGCCGGCGGGCAGGGTCATTCGATGGGTCGCGTCGGCCGGATCGATGATCATAGCCTCCTCGCCCGGCGGGTGCTCCACGTCGTAGATCACGTCGCCAACGGCCATTCCCTCGGCCATATAGCGGCGGACCTGGAGTACGCCGGGCGTCGAGGTCTTCACCTGCCCCTCGGAAAGCTTGATGCGATAGCTCCAAGGCTCGCTGCTGCCCCCGCGAACGGCCGAGAGCTTGTACACGCCCGTCAGTGCGGGATCATCGTGGGCGGTGGCTAGGCGCGTGCCGACCCCCCAGACGTCGATCCGGGCCCCTTGCCGCTTCAGGGCGGCAATAGCGTATTCGTCGAGGTCGCTGCTGGCCACGATCTTCGTATCGGAAAAGCCGGCCTCGTCGAGAATCTTGCGGGCATCGATGCTCAGGACGGCCAGATCGCCCGAATCTAGCCGGATGCCGGCCAGGTCGAATCCGCGCTGCCGCAACTGCCGCCCCACGGCCACGGCATGCCGCACACCCTGGAGCGTGTCGTAGGTGTCAACCAGGAGGATGCAATTGTTCGGCATTGCCTCCGCATAGGCTCGCAGCGCTGAAGGCTCGTCGTCGAAGCACATGACCCAGCTATGCGCGTGCGTGCCTTTCACGGGTATTCCGTAAACCTGGCCGGCCAGCACGTTGGACGTGCCGACGCAGCCGCCGAGGTACCCCGCCCGGGCGGCCGTCAGTCCGCCATCGATTCCCTGGGCCCGCCGCAGGCCGAACTCCAGCACCGGATCGCCCTCGGCCGCCTGCACCACCCTCGCCGCTTTCGTGGCCACTAGCGTGGGGAAGTTGATCAGGTTCAGAAGCGGTGTCTCCAGCAGTTGTGCTTGCAGGATGGGCCCGATGACGCGCACCAGCGGTTCATTCGGAAAGGCGACGGTCCCCTCCGGCATTGCATCGACGTCGCAACAGAGCGACATGCCGGCAAGCTCATCGAGAAATGCCCGCTCGAACAACGGCCTGCCGTCGTTGCCCTGCAAGCCGGCCAGGTAGGCGAGGTCGTCGGCGTCGAAATGGAACCGGTCCAGAAACTCGACCGCCTCGGCCAGGCCGGCCGCGACGGCATACCCCCCGCTAAACGGATTGCTGCGGAAGAAGAGGTGGAACGCGGCCTCGCGCCGGCTGATCCCGCACTTCCAATACGCAAACGCCATCGTGAGTTGATACAGGTCGGTCAACAGAGAGAGCGACGGCCGGTAGACGGCGTGGAGCGTCATAGGTCTAGCTGATTCCGGTGATTTCACGTTCGACGATGGTGAACGCATTGGCGATTTCCGCGGGGATGCGCACCGGCTGCCCCGTGGCGAAGTTGATGAAGGCCCATTTCGTTTCCGCGTCGGCCAGAAGCTTGCCATCGGCCACCCGTCGGATGTGGTATCGCCGCACCGACGTGACCTTCTGCATAGTCGCTACCCAGGTCTCCACGACAATCTCGTCGCTGGGCATGGCCGGTTGGCGGTACTCGATCCGGTGGCATCGCACGACCCATCCGCACCCGCATTGCTTGTATCGCTGCCAGGGCCAACCCAGCGCGGCCGAGTGGGCCAGAGCTGCCTGCTGCATCCACTCGACGTAGGCCACGTTGTTGGCGTGCCCCAGAGTGTCGGCCTCGTCGGAACTGACGGTGTGAAGAAAACGGTATATGTTGTGCAAGGAACTCTCCATGAGCAAACCTTGACGGATTCCATTCATCGTGCGGGATCAGGGCCCGAGGACCTCGACGGCCCGGTCGGCGGCTCGCTTCACGTAGGCCTCGGCGCCGGCGGCTGTTTGCCGGATGGCACCAAGGGCGGGTTTCGCAAGGTCGCCAAGATTCTCCAGGGTGTTCACGGCCCGAAGGGCAACCGCTGCATGCCCGTGCGAAAGGAGTTTCTCGAGCGTTGCGAGCGCGGCGGCCGGCCGGCCGATCAGGCAGAGCGACTCGGCCGCAGCAATGCGAACGTCCGGGCTGGGATCGTCGAGCAAGGGCTCCAGGGCGTCGGCCGCAGGCGCAGCTCCTGCACCCAATGCGGCGCAACCGGTCGCGGCCCAGAATCGTACGCCCGAATCGTCATCGCCCAGCAATGCAATCAGCCTCGGCAGGTTGTCCGGCTTTCGCTCGCCCGCCAATTCCGCCGTGGCCAGGATGCGTTCGAGAGGGTACAAGTCGACATCCTGTGCCATCTCCCGGATGGTCAACCCGGCAGCCGCGGCTCGCTGCATCATCTCAGCTTCCGGGAGAAAGCCTGCGTCCCGAATGCGTAGTATGTGCTCCCGGTTCGCCTCGCGCATTTCTTCCAGTACTGCTTGGTGTCCTGGGCACTCGGCCAGGTTGCGCACCTCCCACGGATCGCTTGTCAGGTCGTAAAGCTCCTCGGTGGGTTTGGGTTGCCAGAACGCGCTCTGCACCGCGTTGCACTCGCCCGCCTTGTAGGCCCTTTCCCAACTCTGCGTGGCCGGCATGCGCCACAGGTAGTCCAGGTGCTGTGCGTAGACGCGGTGCGGGAGATAGTTGCGGATGTACTTGTACCGCTGCCCGCGTACGGCGCGCATCATGTCGTACCGCTCGTCCATGCGGCCCCGGAACATGTAATTGTAGCGCGGCGATTCGGTCGCCTGCGGGCCGTGGAACACATGCCCCTGCATGTGGTCGGGCACGGGCAGGCCGGCAAGGCTGAGCACGGTGGGCGCAAGGTCGACGAAACTCACCGGCCGGTCGATCCGGCTGCCCGGCCCGGCGGGGCCAAGGTGCCGATACTTCGGCGGGAAGCGCACGATCATGGGCACGTGCACGCCGGTATCGTACAAAAACCGCTTGCTGCGCGGCAAGATGCCGCCGTGGTCGGAGTAGTAGAACACAATCGTATCGTCGGCCAACCCGGCCTCGTCGAGTTCCCGCAGCAGATCGCCCACCTGCTGGTCCATCCGCGAAACGATCCTGTAGTATTGAACCCAGTTGCTGCGGATTTCCGGCGTGTCGGGATGGTAGGGCGGAAGCTCGAAGTCGGCCACGAGAAACTCCGGCTCCACCTTGCTGCCGTGCAGCGAGCTTTCGTGCGAGACCGTCAGGTTGAACACGGCGAAGAACGGCTGTCCGGGTTTTCGGTTCTTGTAATGTCCTTTGGTAATCTCGTCCCACGCGTCTTTCTGAACGGGAGCCAGGTTATAGTCGGTCTTGCTGTGGTTCGAGCAGTAGTAACCTGCCTGGCGCAAATACCACGGGAACAGGTTGACATACTCGGGCACCCCGTTCCTGCTCCGCATGGGATGCGTTCCGAGGGAACTTGCGTACATGCCCGTGATGATGGTCGATCGCGCCGGCGCACATACGGGCGCATTGGCCACGGCGTTCTCATACAGGATGCCCTCGGCGGCCAGCCGGTCCAGATTGGGCGTGTCGGCGAACTTGTCGCCATAGCAGCCGAGGAAGGGGCCGTTGTCCTCGCTGGTAATCCACAGAATGTTCGGCCGTTCGGCCCCGGCGGCTGGTCCGGCGACGCTGCATAGGCAAGTGACCATGTGCACGACTGGAATGACGACGAGGGCGCGCGCGTTTGAAAACCTGAACATGACAATGACTCCCTTAAGTTCCGGGATGCAGGACGGCCAAACACTCGGTCATGAAATCAGCCGTTCTATTGTAGCAGCGTGGTGGCTCCTGTACCAATGCCCCCATGCGGCTCCGTTGCCGCCCAGCCGCTTGAAGTCCTGTTTCCTTCCTGCTACGCTCAGTGGCAGGCAACCCTTGGCGACGGGGGGCCGAAGAACCATCAAAAGGAACTGCAAATGAGCGACACTTCCGGCTGGTATTTGGCACAGGGATCGAAATCGGTTGGGCCCATGACGCTCGACCAGCTTATTGGGCGGCTGGACACGGTCTCCGGCCTGGACACACTCGTTTACGGCCCAGGCGCCCCGGAATGGGTCGCGGCAAGGCAAGTAGCGGCAATCGCCGGACCAGGCGCGGACGTCGCAGGTGGTGGGCCGCCGCCTCCACCGCCCACCGGGCGGCGCGCCGACGTGATCGACTACGAGGTGTTCGGTGATGAAATGCAGTATGCCGAGATCACGCTCGATCCCGGCGAGACCGTGATCGCCGAGGCCGGCACGATGATGTACATGACGGCCGGCATCAAGATGCAGACCGTGCTGAGCGATCCCGCCGCTGGGCAGCAGAGCTTCCTCGACAAGGTCGTATCGGCCGGAAAGCGGGCACTTGCCGGCGAATCGATCTTCCTGACAACTTTCACCAACGAGGCGGCCGGCCGGGAAAAGATTGCTTTTGCATCGCCCTACCCGGGAAAGATCGTGCCGATGCACCTCGACGAGTTGGGAGGGGAACTGATTTGCCAGAAGGACGCCTTCCTGTGCGCCGCCAAGGGCGTCCAGATATCCGTGGCGTTTCAGAAGAAGGTCGCCGCCGGCCTGTTCGGCGGCGAGGGCTTCGTCTTGCAGCGGCTTGCCGGTGACGGCATTGCCTTGGTCCACGCCGGCGGTACGCTCGCGCGCCGAGAGCTTCAGGCGGGCGAGGTCATCCGGCTCGATACCGGATGCCTCGTGGCACTCATGCCGAGTGTCGGTTATGACATTCAAACGGTCGGCGGCGTGAAGAACGGCCTGTTCGGCGGGGAGGGGCTCTTTGTCGCGACTCTTACCGGGCCCGGGCAAGTCTGGATGCAGTCGCTGCCGTTTTCCCGCCTGGCCGGTCGGATGCTCGCCTCCGCTGCCCAGCCGGGTGGCAAGAAAGAGTGAGGGCGGCCCAAGACGCCTATTTGCCGAGAGGCTCAACACGCGCGAGTCGTGGAGGGCCTTCCGGATGCCGGGATGCAGTGGACGTGGTGGAGCCTGACGTCTATAATAATGACGTATAGTGGGACCGGCGCGGGCCTCCCTGATCCACAATGAATCGCGTTTGCGGCCGCGCATCGTTTGCGGCTTTCCGAATGAAGAGCGACCAGACTCGACGGCGAATTGCCGCGGAAGCAGCCCGCCTGATGTACCACCGGGAAGAACCCCTTTTCTTCCGTGCACGCATGAAGGCTGCGCGGCGCATCCTGGGCGATTCGCCCAGACGGTTCGAACTGCCCAGCGACCGTGAAGTTGGCGAGTGCATCCAGTTGCTGGTCCAGTCGCGCGAGGGGGAGCGGCGTACGAGCGGCCCGCAACTCCCGCTGGTGGCCGCGGCGTCTGAGTGCGGCGTACGCCACGACCGGTTTCACGTATACCAGTGGCTCCTTCTGCCGCTCGAAAAGGTCAAGGGAAGCGTCGAACGCCATCCAGAGGGCGACCTTCTGTACCATAGCCTCCAGGTATTTGAATTGGCCCGAAACGAGCGTCCTTATGACGAAGAGTTCCTGCTGGCGGCTCTTTTGCACGATGTGGGTAAGGCCATCGACCGTCGCGAACAAACTGCCGCGGCACTCGACGCCCTGGAGGGCTATATCACACCCCGAACCGCCTGGCTGATCGAGCATCACGAGGAGGGCCAGGCACAGCTTGACGGCACGCTAGGGGTACGCAACCGCCGCCGGTTGGCAGCCTCGGACGACTACGAGGAACTTCTGCTGCTGGCCGAATGCGACCGGGCGGGGCGTACCCGGGGGGCCCCTGTTCCCGATGTCCTGGAAGCGTTACACTACCTACGTGAATTGGCTGCGGAATGCGACCAGTAGCCGTGGATCGGGGGAACCGATTACGGCGACTGGTCTATTTGGTTACCTGGCCTTACGGCTTTCACGTGCATACCGCAGGAGAGCGCCGGGCGTGCCGTGCCGTCGGTGAGCGCTCCAAACGATTCCGTTCCCGGCAAGCGGTTTGTCCCCGGAGCCGGAGGAGCCAAACAACCCTAACTCAAGAGGAAAGGTGTCATGTACGAAGAGCGCGTCACGGATAAGCTTGCGGTCGACGGCGGCCCAAAGGCCGTAACCAACGCCCTGGTCGGGTGGCCGAATATCAATGAGGAGGCCATCAAGGCGGTCGAACAGGTGCTTCGAACCAACAAGATCAACTACTGGACCGGCCCGCGCGGCATGGAGTTCGAGAAGAAGTTCGCCGAGTGGCAGGGGAGCCGATACGCGGTCAGCGTGGCGACGGGCACCGCCGCGCTGCACGTTGCGCTTTCGGCGCTGGGAATCGGCCCGGGCGACGAGGTGATCGTGCCCAGCTACACGTTCATTGCCAGCAGCTTCTCGGTAGTCCAGGCGGGAGCCGTCCCGCGTTTCGCCGACGTGAACCTCGACGACCACTGCATCAGCGTCGAGTCGGCCGAGAAGCTCATCACGCCGCGCACCAAGGCCATCATGCCGGTCCACCTGTACGGCAACGTGTGCGACATGGACCCCCTCCTCGCGCTGGCCAAGAAGCACAACCTGTACGTCGTCGAGGACAACGCCGAGGCGTTCGGCGGCGAGTACAAGGGCCGGAAGACCGGCACGCTGGGCCATATTTCCGGGTGCAGCTTCTGCCAGAACAAGACGTTCACCACCGGCGGCGAGGGCGGCATGGTCACCACCGACGACGAGGACCTTGCCTGGGAGGCGCGCAGCTTCCGCGACCACGGCTACGACGTTCGCGAACGCATGAACCTGCTGGCCCTCGAGCAGAAGCTGCCGTACATTCACAACCGGGTAGGCTTCAACTACCGCATGACCGAAATGCAATCGGCGATCGGCCTGGCGGAACTCGACCGGATCGACAACTGGAACCTTCCCGCCCGGAGGCGCAACGCCCATATCGTCATGGACGCCCTCGGCGGACTCGATCAGGTGAAGTACATGCCCATCGACACCGACGAGCGGCGCAACGGCTGGTTCGTTTGCGCGTTCTCACTGGATATTGAGAACATGAAATGCGATATCGCCGAGTTCGTCAAAGCCGCGGGGGCCGAAGGCGCGCCTTGCTGGAAGGTCTTCTGGCCGCAGTGCCACGTCGAGAAGGCGTTCACCGAGCGCCACGCTTTCGGTGACTCCGGCTTCCCCTTCACGTCCAAAGAGTACGCCGATCCCGATTCGGTAGATTACCGGAAGGTCGAGGTTCCCAACGCCATCTGGCATGAGAAGCACACGTTCACCTGCTTCGCGTATCCTACGTTCACCGAGGACGATATGCAGCAGATTGCAGCAGCGCTGGTGAAGGTAATCAAAGCGTATTCGTAAGCACGACCAACCGCTCACGTGCATGTAAAGGAGACGGCCCCGCCTTCGCGGCGATAGGCTGCCGGAGTCAGGCAGTGCCTGTGCCGGGACGGCCGGGGCCGCCTCTTGTGAGCCGTAACGACCACCCAGAACCCGAGGAGGACTATCATGGCGGAACGCAAAGTGGCTTTTGGTGTTATTGGCGCTGGCGGTATCGCACGCCGAAGGACGATTCCCGGAATGCTGAAGGCGAAGAACTGCCGGCTGGTGGCCGTCATGGACCCGGAGGGCATTGACGGAATCGCCGCCGAGTTCAAGGTGCCTAGGGCCTACACCACCGAGAAGGAGTTGCTGGCCGACCCGGAGGTCGAGGCCGTCTACATCGCCTCACCCCTGGACCTGCATGTCAAGCAGATCAAGATGGCGGCGGCTGCCGGCAAACACGTTCTGTGCGAGAAGCCGCTGACGCTCAACGTGAAGCAGGGCGAAGAGGCCGTCGCCGCGTGCAAAAAGGCCGGCGTGTACCTCCAGGAAGGCTATATGATGAAGTTCCACGGCGCCCACCAGCGCATGAAGGAACTCATCGACGAAGGGCGCATCGGCAAGGTCGTGTACATGCGGGCGCAGCTTTCCTGCTGGTATCCGAAGATCGAGGGTGCGTGGCGCCAAGACCCGCGCCAAGGCGGAGTCGCCGGCGCGATGGCCGACATGGCCACCCACCTGATCGACCTGATGACCGTCTTCGCCGGGCGGGTCCGCCGCGTGGGGGCCCTGGTGGGCAACCTAGTGCAGGACTACAAACCGGCCGACGCCACGACGACCCTGCTGGAGTTCCGCTCCGGCGCGCATGGTACCGTCGATTGCTTCTTCTGCATTCCTGACGAAGCGAGCCGCACGCGGCTCGAAGTGTACGGCTCGCAAGGGGCCCTGTTGAGCGAGGGGACCATCGGCCAAAGCACCGGCGGAAAGCTCGAGGGCATCTTCACGGCGGCCGACAAGGGCTACGATGCCGCCCAAACCAAGGACGTTGTCCGCAAGTTCGAGCGGATTCCGTTCCCGAAAGTCAACCCCTACACCGCCGAATGTGAATACTTTGCCCAGTGCATCCTCGACCGCCGGGCGCCAAAGATCAATGACGGCAAGAATGCCCTGACCATCCTGCGGATCGTGGAACAGGCATTGCAGTCGAAGAAGACCAAGGCGATCCTGCCGGTGTAGTGCATTGCAGAACATCACACCTGGGGTAAGCATCCTGCTTGCCGAGCAGTTGAATCTGCCATCGCAACCTGGAAGGTTACGCCACGATTGCGGGAAACCAACCGTTTAACCTTAGGGTGTCGTGCAACGCATCGACTCCATCGACGACCCGCGCATCGCGGCCTACCGGAACCTGCGCGACCGGACGCTGCGGGGCGAGGGGGTCTTCGTTGCCGAAGGGCGGCTGCTGGTGCATCGGCTGCTTAATAGTGCCTTTGCCGCCGAGTCGGTGCTGGTGGCCGACGGGTATGCCGACGAGTTTTCCCGGCTCGTTGCGCCGGAGGTTCCACTGTACGTGGCGACGGAGGGGCTGCTCCGCGAGATCGTGGGCTTCAACTTCCACCGGGGCGCCCTGGCCGCGGGCCGGCGGCGCCCCATCTCCTCGATGAGCGAGTTGGTGGAGAGCCTTGCGTCGCAGCGCGACGCGACCCTGGTGGTCCTTCCCGAGGTGACGAAACCGGAGAACCTCGGGCTGATTGTCCGTTCAGCCGCCGCGTTGGGCGTGGGCGGCGTCCTATTGGGCGAACGATGTTGCGATCCGCTTGCGCGCCGGGCCCTGCGACTTTCCATGGGAAGCGTATTCGCGGTGCCCATGTCGCAGTCCATTGATCTGGCCGCCGACCTGGTTCTGTTGAGGCAGCAGCACGGCTACGAGTTGTTCGCCGCCGTGCTCGATCCCGCTGCCGAGCCGCTGCCCGCGGTCTGCTGGCCGGGCCGCGCGGCCATTCTGTTCGGGAACGAGTTCGATGGCCTCGGCGCACCGTGGCTCTCGCTATGCGACCGCCGCGTCACGATTCCCATGCATGCCGGCGTCGACTCGCTGAACCTGGGCGTTGCCGCCGGTGTGTTCCTTTACGAGTTGCAGCGAGGCCGCTACGTTTCCGTTTGACCCCGGCAGCGATGGTAGTTTAGAATCTTGATTGCAGCGTTTCTGAGCGAGCGAATACCGAGGAATATCATGCTACGAAGTATTGCTATCACATCGTTCGTTGTCTGGGGACTGACAGTTGCACAGGCTGCCGAGTGGCACCATTCGCCTTATCTTGACGGCGGTGACTGGTGGCGCGGGCGGATTCCCGTGGTGGTGACCAATCCGCTCGACGTGCCCGCCGACGGCGATCCCGTCTCGCTGCGCATCGGCACAGCTTCGGGCGACGCGGCCCTGGTTGGACAAGAGGCAAAGGCGGTGCGAGTGACCGATGCCGCCGGCACGGAAATGCTCTTCGCGATGACCGACCCGCAGGGTAACCAATTGCTTGAAGGGCCGATTCCCGCCGGGAGCACCCTGCTGATTCCCATCGAGTGCCCGCCCCGCTCCGAGGTGACATACTTCGTCTACTTCGATAACCCCGCGGCGTGGCTCGTGCCCGACTTCCTCGATGCGCGGGTGGGCGTGGTCAACGGCGACCTCGAACACGGCGACGGTGCCGCGCCCACCGGCTGGCGGCACGACGAGCCCGACGGGCAGCGCCGGACCCTCTGGACCGACGAGCATGCCCACTCGGGCAATCGATGCCTGAAGACCGTGGTCGACGAGGGCGCCGAACCGAGCTGGATTTCAACGCGGCAGGGCGACATCCACATTGTCGGCGGGGCGAAGTACGTCATGCGCGCCTGGGTCAAGGCCGAGAAGGTTCAAGGGTTTGCCGGATGGTACATCCACATGGGTAACCGGGAGCAGCCCATGATGATCGCACCCATGCTCAATGGCGGCGGGGGCACGTTCGACTGGAAGGAAGTGGTCGCCGAGTTCACCACGCCGCCCGAGGCCAACCGCGCCAGTCTGGGCACCGTGCTGCGTGGAACGGGAACGGCGTGGTTTGATTCGGTAACGCTTGAGTGTCTCGAACCCGGCGGCCTGCAAGCCAAACCCACGGAACCTGAGCGGATGGAATTGCGGGAACTCGGCCGGCGGGAGCCGTGGCCTGCTGTTGCCGAAGGAGTTGAGGACAGCCCCATTTGCCTGCCGCCCGGGCAGCCTGCGTGGAACCACCGAGCTGTGGTCCGGGCATTCAACCTCTCGGACGAATCGCTCGATGGACCGCTGGTTGGCGTTGAGTTGGGCATGATCGACGGCCGGATGCGCGGCCGGCTCAACCGCGGTTCGCTCCGGGTCAGTCATGAAGGGCGCTTCATACCGCACCTGGTCGACGGCAACCTGATGCTGTTCGAGGTCAGCGTGCCGGAACGGTCCGCGGCCGACTACCACGTCTATTTCTCCGATCGCCCGGACGTCGATCCCCCGCCCGGATCGCAGTACGCGTCGCTGGTGTATTCCGACCGCAACCTGGTGAAGAACCCGAGCTTTCAGCAGGGGGAGAACATACGTGCCGCCTGGACCGCCGGCCAACAGGGCCACGACGGCGTGACCTGGGCGCTCGACGGGGCGGCGGCGCCGGGGTTGGGCGACCGGTGTGCGAAGATGCACGTGCCCCACACCGCCCCGAAGCTATGGCGCGGATGGCACCAGAATGTAGCCGTGAAGCCGGGCCGGACGTACCTGTTTGCCGCGTGGGTCAAGTGCGACGACTTGCGGGGCGGCCTCTCACTGCACGCGCATCGCTACACCGCGGAAGGTGCGCTATCGCAGCATGAGCCGATGGCCGGCGTCGGGCCTGCCATTACCGGCACGACCGATTGGACGCTGCTGTCCGGCTTGCTCACCATGCCCGAGGATACCGTCGAGTTGCGGCTTCACCTGACCACCGACGGCACGGGCACGGTGTGGCACGATGGGGTGGTACTGGCCGAGTGTGTTCCGGGGCGAATCGCGAAACTGGAGGGACGGCCGGTGGCCAACGGCGACGCCCTTTGCATGTGGCCGGTGCCGGCGGTGGAAAAAGTCTTTCCCGACGAACCGGCGCCAACAGGTGAGGTCGCTGCCGGAACGTTCGCGGCGGCACGCAACGAGAGGGAATCGCTGCAGTGGGCCGTGCGCAGTCCGCAGTCGCTAAAGAACGTTCGCGTCGAAGTCGAGCCACCGGTCGGACCGGGCGGCGCAAAGCTCGCCGACCTGGTGGTGAACCTGGTCGGCTATGTGCCTATCGATCATCCGACCAGCTACTACTCGTCGCGGACGCCGGAGTGGCACCGCAAGATACCAGGCCAGTCGGGGCAATGCGACGGCTGGCCGGGACTGTGGCCCGATCCGCTGCTTCCACGGCAGACGTTCGATCTTCAGGCCAACACGACGCAGGCCGTTTGGGTCACGGTGAGCGTGGGCAAAGACGCGCCGGCCGGCGATTACCAGGGAGCGATTCGGCTGATCCACGGCGGCAACTCGATTGCGGAGTTGCCCTTCCAGTTCCGTGTTTGGGACTTCACGTTGCCCGACGAGCGCCACGTAGGGGCAATCTACGACGTGCGTCTCGGCCGGACTGAAGGCAACTGGGGCAAACCGCTTGACGAGCTGTATCCTGAGATCGTCCAATTCTTGGCTGAACGCCGACTCGGCCCCGACGTCATCCGGCCCGCGCCGCGGTTCCGCTACGAAGCCGGGCGGGTCGAGGCCGATTTCACCGAGTTCGACAAGGTAGCCACATGGTATTTCGACGAGTTGAAGCTGCCGTTTGCGTATACACCTTGGGATTTCTACCTCTTTGGCTGGGGATTGCCGCCGAAAAATGTGTTTGGTGAGCGTCCCTATCCGGGCGAGCCGCCCTACGAAGACGCCGACCGCAGCCAACTGCGGCCCGAATACAAGGCGGCGTATCAGGCTTGCCTGAAGGTCTTCTGGGACCACCTGAAGGAAAGAGGTTGGGATAAGAAGGTGGTCCTGTACATCTCCGACGAACCCTTCGACCGTCACGAGCACATCCGAGAGCAAATGAAGGCTCTGTGCGACATGATCCACGAAGTCGATCCCGATATCTCGATCTATTCGAGCACCTGGCGTCACATCCCCGAATGGGACGGATATCTGAATGTGTGGGGGATCGGCCATTACGGGGGCGTGCCGGTTGAGAAAATGGCCGAACTGCGTGAGATGGGCACCCGAATCTGGTTCACCACCGACGGGCAGATGTGTACCGACACGCCGTACTGTGCCGTTGAGCGGCTCCTACCGCACTACTGCTTCAAGTACGGGGCCGAAGCCTACGAGTTCTGGGGCGCGACCTGGCTCACTTACGACCCCTACCAGTATGGATGGCATGCCTACATCCACCAGTCCGACGAACCGGGACGCTCCTACTGGGTCCGGTATCCCAACGGCGACGGCTTCCTGATCTATCCCGGCAAGCCGATCGGCTACGACGGCTTGGTCAGTTCGATCCGTCTGGAGCAAGCGCGGGAGGGGGTCGAGGACTACGAGTATCTGCACAAGCTGCGGCACTTGATCGACCGCGCCAAGGCGGCCGGGCGCGATGTAACCGCGGCCCAAGCCGCTATGGAGCAGGCCGCCGCGCTGGTGGATATCCCCAACGCCGGCGGGCGGTATTCCAGCAAGATCCTGCCCGACCCGCAACGGCTGTACTCGATCCGCATCGGTTTGGCGGAGGCCATCGAGAAGCTGCAAACGGACGCCCACGCCGAATGATGCACGCCCGGTTTGGCGGTCCTATTCATCCGCAGTTGTAGGGTGGGACCAATAAGCCACATCCCTGGTGGGCCGTCGGTCGCTTCGTTCGGACGTGGTACCGGGCAAGCGGCGTGCAAATCCGGGCGGGTGCGGCTTGTGCAGGCCCACCACGGATTTGCGCGACCGTGTTTCACCCTGCGTGAATAATCCCGGTTGGCGGTCCTATTCGTCCGCAGCGGCCAACATCGCGTCGAATCCCGCTTCATCCAGCACGGTCACACCAAGCTGCTGCGCCTTGTTCAGCTTGCTGCCTGCCTTTTCGCCGGCCACCAGATAATCGGTATTCTTCGAAACGCTCGACGCGGCACGGCCGCCGTGGCGGTCGATGAGGGCGTGGATTTCGTCGCGGGTGTACTTCTGCAGCGTCCCGGTGACCACGAAGGTCTTGCCTTCGAGCTTCCGCGTGCCCGAATCATCGGCCGGTTGCCCGGACTCCATCTTGACGCCCACCGAACGCAGATCGTCCACGATTCGCCGCCCGGCCTCGCTCTGGAGGAAGTCATAGACGCTGCGGGCGATGACGGGCCCGATCTCGTTGATTTGCGACAGGTCGTCGGCCGATGCGGCTGCCAGGGCATCCATAGAGCGGAAACGCTCGGCCAGTACGGCCGCCACTCGGGCACCCACGTGGCGGATCGACAGGGCGTTGAGTACGCGGGCAAAGCCGCGCTGCTTGCTGGCTTCGATGCCGTCAACAAGGTTCTTCGCCGACTTCTCGCCCATGCGTTCAAGCCGGGTCAGCGTGGGGGCGTCGAGCCGGTACAGGTCGCCACAGCTTCGCACCAGGCCCTGTTCCACCAGTTGATCGACCAGCTTGTCGCCCAACCCCTCGACGTCCATGGCGTTGCGGCCGGCGAAGTAGCGGATGCGCTCCTTCAGTTGCGCCGGACAGCTTTCGACGTTCGGACAGCGGATGTAGACCCCGCCCTCGTCACGCACCAGTTCCGTGCCGCATTCGGGGCACTCCTGCGGAAAGCGGAACTTCTGCGGGGAGCCCTTGCGCTCGTGTAATTCAACGCGAACGATATGCGGGATGATCTTGCCCGCCTTCTCCACTACGACCACGTCGCCCACGCGAACGTCCTTCCGCTCGATTTCATCGGCGTTGTGCAGGCTGGCCCGGCTGACGGTCGTGCCGGCCAACTCGACCGGTTCAAGCACCGCCACGGGAGTGATCGTGCCGGTCTTGCCCACCTGCACCTTGATATCCAGCAGGCGCGTTGTGCCTTCGTACTTCTCGAACTTGTAGGCGATGACCCAGCGGGGGCTCTTCGAGGTCGAGCCCAGCCGTTCGCGCTGGTCGAACCGATTGACCTTCAACACCAGGCCGTCGATCTCGAAGTCCAGCTCGTGAAGGCGGCCGATCAGTTCCTCGCAGTGTGCCACGGCGGCGTCGAAGCTTTCGAAACACTCCACGTGCGGGGTAGCCGGCAGCCCGTATTGTGACAGCTCGGCAAGGAACTCCCCATGCGTCCTTGCATGGAGCCCCTCGGAATAGCCCACTCCGTGGCAGAACACGCGCAGATTGCGCCCGGCACAGATACGCGGATCGAGTTGCCGAATGCTGCCTGCGGTCACGTTCCGCGTATTGGCGAACGGCGGCTTGCCTTCGTCCTGCTGTCGCTGGTTGAGCCGGACCAGATCGGAGTTGGTCATGTAGACCTCGCCGCGGACTTCCAGGACAGAGGGCACGTCGTCGCCTGCAAGCCGGAGCGGCACGTCGCGGATGGTCCGCACGTTGTGGGTAATGTCGTCGCCGGTGACGCCGTTTCCGCGGGTTGCGCCGCGTACGAGGCGGCCGTCTTCGTACAGCAGCGAGACGGCCACACCATCGATCTTCAGTTCGACGACCCACTCAATGCTCTCGCCGGCGAGCAGCTTCTCGGTCCGCCGGCCGTAACTGCGCAACTCGCTGATCGAATACGTGTTGTCGATCGAGAGCATGGGCACGCGATGCGCGACCTCCGCGAGCCCCTCAACCGGCCGATCGCCGATGCGCTGCGTGGGGCTGTCGGCGGTGACAAGCTCCGGGTGTTCGAGTTCGAGCTGTTTCAGTCGCTGAAGCAGCCGATCGTACTCGAGATCCGAGATTTCCGGCGCCGCCTCCACGTAGTACTTGCGGTCGTGACGCTCAATTTCAGCGCGGAGTCGCGCGACTTCCCCGGCGGGGTCGGTGGACATGGCATCGCTCCTCAATCGCAGCCGCAGGCGGCCGCGCAGGGGCCGGCCATGTCGCGCAGAGGATGCGGAATAAGGCACAGAAACCGTAGCGTCCCGGCCCCCGTATTGCGGAACTGGTGCTCCTGGCCCGGCGGCACGAACACGACCGTGCCCGGTTTCAGGGCGTGCCCCACCTCGCCTTCCATGACCACGCCGGTCCCGTCGAGAACGAACACCTCATGCTCGTGGGCGTGGGAATGAAGCGGCGTATACCCGCCCGGGGCCACCTCGAAATGCCGCATGGAGAAGCTCGGCGCGGCGTCGTCGGGGCCGATCAGGCACCGCATGCGGCAGCCGGCGGCGCCCTCCATCTGGACCGGGTTCAACTCGACACTCTCGTAGTGGACAACTTTCATGGGTTCCTCCGTTTCCGGATGAAAATGCCTGCCCCCTGCATGCAGCGGCGAAGACCGCCCCCGCCGCAGCCCAGTAAACGGTTGCATCGGCGCGCACGCACCGAAAACCGATTATACCGCGGCGAACGCGCGTCACCCACCCCGCGCACGAAAATGCCCCGAGGCGACGGCTCCCAGCGCCGTAGAGGTCGTTCCCACAAGGAAGCCTCACAGCCGTCTGCCTCGAGGCGCGTCGCTGCGCGCCCGAAAGCGCGCTGCAACATCTACTTTCTATATCAGTTTGTCGAGTTCTGTCAATAGCGATTCAGTGAACGTCGCGAAATTTTCTTGATGACGATCACTTCCTACTGGTTGTACCGTTTGACCAGCGATTCGACAAGCCCCCGGAACACCTCGCCGCGATGCCGGAAGTTGAGGAACTGGTCATGACTGGAGCATGCAGGTGAAAGAACAATCGCGTCGCCACGGCTGGCATGGCGCCAACACCAATCGAGTGCCTCGTGCATCCGTTCGGTCGCCATCGAGGGCAGTTCGGGGTTGCGGTCGTTGGTCCATTGCCGCAACTGCGCCCGCACCGCGCCAAAGAAGGCGGCGCCGCGGCAGCCTTCAGCAATCGCGGCCGTTAACTCGGCATAGTCAAGTCCCTTGTCGTAACCGCCGGCGAGAAGCCAAATCGGCCGGCGAGATGATCGAATCGCGGCAACGGTCGACTCGGGTGTTGTTGCTGCAGAATCGTCGTAAAGCTCGACGCCGCCTACAGTTGCGATCAGTTCCCGCCGCTCCGGGAGGCCGCGGAACTGCTCGAGAGCAAGCCGGATATTCTCCCGGGAGCAACCGAGCGCCGCCGCTGCTGCCGCGGCACATGCCGCGTTGATTCGGTTGTGGTACCCGGGCACGCGCAACTCCGGCAAATCGCCAAGCGCCGGCAGCGCGGCAAGCCGGCCGCGAACAGCAGGCGCCCAGGACGCCACTGTAGTGTCATGCGTGTTGAGTACCGCGAAGCCGTCCGGCGCTTGCTCAAGCAGCAGCCTTTGCTTGGCGGCCTTGTAATCGTCGAGGACTCCGTGCCAATCCAGGTGGTTCGGCGAGAAGGAAGTGACCACCGCAACATGCGGCATGCGGGCCAAGGGTCCGAAATGCCATAGCTGGAAGCTGCTCATTTCCAGCACGGCGCAGTCGCCGGGCTGAATTGCTGCTGCATGATCCAACAGGCTGCCGCCCAGATTGCCGCCAAGCCATGAGGTGCGGCCATTGGCCCGGAGAATTGCATCGATCATCGCTGCCGTGGTCGATTTTCCGTTGCTGCCGGTTACACCGACGACGGCGGCCGGACAGTGCTCAAGGAACAATTCCATCTCCGTGGCAACGCGAGCGCCTGCCCCTCGCGCCACCTGCACAAAGCGGTTGCCCGGTTTCACCGCCGGGTTGACGACCAGCAGATCGATGTTGCGGAAGTCGGCTTCGCGGTGCCCGCCCAGCGCATATTTCGCAACCGGTACACCGGCGAGTTGCCCCAACGACGAGGAAAGCGTTTGAGAATCGGCCAGGTCGGTCACGGTGACCTCGGCCCCTTTCGATGCGAGCCACCGGGTGACGGCAACCCCACCGCCGAAGTGGCCCAACCCCATGACCGTTACCCTGCGGCCGGCGAGTTCCATCTAGCACCTTTCCAACAGGAATTGCCTGTTCTGTAACCGCAGCGCGAAGCACTGATCCGGATAGTCATTCACGGGAGACTATCCCGGTAACCGTTCACCGGGCAACGGCAAGGGCAGTCTTCACCGCTGCGAGTGAAGGAGACAGTCTGCTCTGTCGCGCCATCAACGGCTACTATCCGGCAAATGGCCATTGCTGCCAAGAGGGGCGACCATGCAGAGAAGGGCTTGGAGGCTCCTCCGGCACAAGGCGGACAATTCCCAATCGGGCCGGGCGGCCTGTCCTTGACCAACTCGCCGGCAAGGAACGGAACTCGCCGGCATGTGGACACGGCGTGCTCGGGTAGCTACAATGATGGATTCGGAATTCCGATTCTCTGTCTTCCAGAAGGAGCCCGAATGGCCGTGGCGGGCCACATCGAACTGCGCGGGGTTGAGGTGCACAACCTCCAGGGGATCGACCTGGACATCCCCCATGGTAAGCTGGTCGTCTTGTGCGGCCTCAGCGGCAGCGGCAAGAGCAGCCTTGCACTGGATACCCTCTACGCGGAGGGGCAGCGGCGGTATATCGAGAGTTTTTCGGCCTACACAAGGCAGTTCCTCGAGCGTCTGGAAAAGCCGGAAGCCGACCGCATCGACGGCATTCCCCCGGCTATCGCCGTCACCAGCCGCAATGGTAGCCGGTCCAGCCGGTCCACGGTGGCCAGTGCCACGGAAACGTATGACTACCTCCGCCTGCTGTTCGCCAAGATCGGGCGGGTAGTGTGCGACGGTTGCGCGTGCGAGGTCCGCCGCGATACGCCGCAAAGCGCGGCCGGTTATCTCGCCGGGCTTTCACCGGGCACCCGTTACATGGTGGCCTTCGAGAGTAAACTCTCGGACGACGTCACCTTCGACCATCTTGTCGCGAACCTGCGCGAAGACGGCTTCGTTCGCGCGGTTCTCCAGGGACGGACCGTCTCGTTGGACATGCCCACCCAATTGCCCGCTGAACCGGCGAACGCCGACGGCTTCCACGTGGTTGTCGACCGGCTCACCGCCGGCGGTGACGAGACTCGCCTGCGCGATTCGCTCGAAATCGCGTTCGAGAAGGGCGGCGGGCGATGCCAGGTGTTCGTGGAGGAATCGCAGGCTGGAAGCGTGTGCTTCGGGGACGCGCAGGCCGAGAGGCCCGGCCTCACAAGCGTTGAGGTTGACGGCCGGCAGTGGCGCTTGGTCGGTTTCAGCTCCCGGTTGGTATGCGAGCAGTGCGGGCGGGAGTTCGCGGAACCGGAACCGCGGCTGTTCAGCTTCAATCATCCCTTGGGCGCGTGTCCCGCGTGCGAAGGGTTCGGCAATGTCATTGGCGTCGATATGGACCTCGTGGTGCCGGACCCGGGCAGGTCGATCCGTGAGGGCGCGATTGCCCCGTGGAAGAGCCCAGCCTATGCGCACGAACTCGAAGAACTGATCGCCCTGGCTCCCGACTACGGCATCCCCCTGGATGTTCCGTTCAGTACGCTCGACGAGCGCCAACTCGACATGATTCGGCATGGAGTGCCCGAACGGAAGTTCGGGGGGCTCGACGGCTTCTTCGCCTGGCTGGAGCGGCGCAAGTACAAAATGCACATTCGCGTGTTCCTCAGCCGATGGCGCAGCTACCGGCCCTGCCCTACGTGCAACGGGGCCCGCTTGCGGCCCGAGGCGCTCGCGGTGCGCGTGAGCGGGCAAAGCATCGCGCAGATCGCCGCCATGAAGGTGGCCGACGCCCGCGCGTTCTTTGCCGGGCTGTCCTTGGCCGATTGGCAACGGCAAGTGGGCCGCGTGATGCTCGAGCAGGTCGAGTCGCGGCTCGACTACCTCCGGCAAGTCGGGCTCGATTACCTCACGCTCGACCGCACCATTCGTACCCTCAGTGGCGGAGAACTGCGCCGCGTGGCCATGACGTCGGCACTGGGTTCGAGCCTCGTCAATATGCTGTACTTGCTCGACGAGCCGTCCATCGGCCTGCACCCGCGCGACGTACACCGTCTGCTGGACGCCGTCCGGCAGCTTCGCGACCGCGACAACACGGTCGTGGTGGTCGAGCACGAGGAGGCGATCATCCGCGCGGCCGACGAGGTGATCGAAATCGGCCCCGGGGCCGGCGAACGCGGCGGCCGCATCGTGTTCCAGGGAACGCCCGAAGCAATGCTCCGCTGCGAGACGAGCCTGACCGGCGACTACCTGGCCGGACGCCGAGGAATCGCCGCCGGGGTCAACCGCCGGATACCGGATCACGGTTGGATCCGGCTGGCGGGCGCCCGCGGCAACAACCTACGGAGTATTACGGTCGAGTTTCCTCTGGGGCTATTGTGCCTGGTAACCGGAGTGAGCGGTTCAGGCAAGAGCACGCTCGTGCAGGACACCCTTTACCCTGCGCTGTGCCGACGCCTTCGCAAGGACGCCCCCAAGCCGCTTCCTTATGACGACGTGTTCGGCGACGGGCAGATTGACGACGTGATCATGGTCGACCAGAGTCCCATCGGCCGCACG
Source organism: Thermoguttaceae bacterium (assembly GCA_034005525.1). GTDB lineage: Bacteria > Planctomycetota > Planctomycetia > Pirellulales > Thermoguttaceae > PWXP01. The sequence continues at coordinate 20,153 of JAVEUP010000115.1, forward strand.
CCTCGCAGCAACCCGGTAACGTACCTGAAGGCGTTCGACGAGATCCGCGCCGTTTTTGCCGAGACACCTGAAGCCCGCACTCGCGGCTACCCGGCCGGGCACTTCAGCTTCAACGTCGACGGCGGGCGTTGTCCGGCCTGCGGCGGCGACGGCTACGTGCAGGTCGACATGCAGTTTCTGGCCGACGTGTTCATGAAGTGCAGCGAGTGCGACGGCCGGCGCTACCGCGCCGAAATCCTGGAGGTGACCTACCGCGGCCGCAACATCGCCGACGTGCTCGACATGACCGTGCGCGAGGCGTTCACGTTCTTCCGCGGCCGGCCGAAGGTCCAGGCACGGTTGAAACGCTTGATCGACGTCGGGCTCGACTACGTGCGGCTCGGGCAGCCCGCCAATACCCTCTCCGGCGGCGAGGCCCAGCGACTGAAGCTCGCCGCGTACATGTCGAGCACCAAGCGGGGCCGGTGCCTGTTCATCCTCGACGAACCGACCACCGGCCTGCACTTTTCCGACGTCATTCAACTGCTCGACTGCTTTGACGCCCTGCTAGCGGTTGGCCACTCGCTGATTGTAGTCGAGCACAACCTGCAAATGATGAAAGCCGCCGATTACATCATCGACCTCGGCCCCGGCGCCGCCGACCAAGGCGGCCAAGTCGTTGCCAAAGGAACCCCGGAACTCCTCGCCAATTGCCCGCAGTCGGTCACAGGTAAGTACCTCGGCAACGGGCTCGCGTGATGCGTCGCCCAGTGTATACTTTGTGTGTCGTAAATTCGCACTTTTGCGAACTCGGATGAAGATGCGAAGATGGTCCGACGTGCCCGGGGAGCCTTACGCATTTTGCCACGCTTGCAAGCCGGCTGATTGCCAACCATCCTATCCCGCTACGGCCGGTGACGTCGGACAAGCTGAGCCCCGTAGCCTTCCGGCATTTCTTCAACAGTAGCCACATTACAGATATTCGAGATGCCCGGACATCTCGGCCGGCTCCAGAACCTGATAGATGAGCATCAGTCCTCGGATTATTTGGCGAGTCGAAGCACCTTGGAATGCGTACGCGATACCCGCGTGTTCTATCCCTGCGGCATGGTATCGCAGGAAGTCGTCATCCTGGGTGAAGAGAACGCGCCTTTCGGCTCGTGCCCTTTCCAGGTGCTCCTTGTCTGAGGCGCCCAAGAGTCCAGCTTCGGGAACCGTAAGGACATCAACGCCACGTTGCCGCAACCCTCGCACGACAGCTCGAGCAACGTGCTCGTCGGTGTAATACCTAATGCGGCTTTGCATCGCCGTGCCGTTCCTGGAGCTTCGAGCGAACCTTTGACGGGCAGCATTGACGAAGGGCTTCGGCAAACGCCTCGCCCTCTTGGATCGCTTGATCGATCTCGGCACGATGGTCGAAGTAGTAAGCCAGCGCGGCGTGCACGTCTGCCAGCGTCAGGTCGAATTCGTTGGCTATCTCATCTGCGTTCATGCCAAGCCGGTCGTGCCAGATCGCGATATTCTGAACCGTGATCCTGTGGCCGGCCACCCGCGGCTTTCCGCCGGCAATTTCCGGAGTGCATTCAATATGCTGGTCAATCGTTCGTGGCGCCATGCTCTGTCCCCCGCAAGTGCTAATACATCAATTCTACGTCCAAACGAAATGCTATTCAAGCGGGTCGGAAATTTGCTCGGCAGACTATGGAACGGCGGCGGCGATGAACGCGCAGCCGACATGACGATGGCCACCGAAGCCGAAAGACGGTCCTTACACAAACCGAACGCTGAATGCGATTTGCGTGCCGATCGCCTCGGCGTAGCGATAGAGCGTATCGACGGTCGGGTTGACGTAAACGCCGTTCTCGAGCCGGCTGACCGCCGACCGGTCCATCCCGCTGCGGTCGGAGACATCGGACAAGCTGAGCCCCATTGCTTCACGGTGTTTCTTCAGTGCCGCAAGCATGATGCGCAGGTCCAGGTACTCACCGTGGGCAACCGCTTCGTCGGCATCCCCGGTTGCGAGCAGGCTATTCAGGCCCGGGCGTTCCCGCTGGAAGCGTTCCCGAATCTCCTCCAACCGCCGTCGCTCGGCCGCCGTGCGCTCGATTTTCCGATGGATTCGCTGTTTCGCCATGATCTCACCTCAACTCCCGGGGCTCGGACACCGGGTACGCAGTGATTGGGTACACCCCCAAGGAATCCTGTTCGACCAGTTCCCAAACCACTGCCAAGTAGCGTCCTTCTGCCGTCCACCCAAACGTAATCGGTCGGCCGCTGGATGCGCTATACGCCGTGCGACTGCGCCGATCGCTGAGGATCTCCTCCACCTCATCGGGCGTGACGTCATGCTCGGCAATGTGCTGGACGTTTCCCAGCGGATCTCCCTCCAAATCCCAAATGACCTGAATCATCGGCGAAATCCACGCACCTCCAGGGCTATTGGGCCATTGTATTATTTTACAACACGCCGGCCGCACTGTCAATGGGCTGTCAAAGGGCTCCCAACGGATGCCGAATCCCCAGGAACGCCTCGCAACGTTTAAGGCGGGCCGCCTGCCTGCCATCGGCCTTGCCGACCCGGTGCGCCGGCCGGTAGAATAGGACTATCGGGCCCACTGCTGCGCAGTGGCAAACCATCCGAAAATGGCGTAAGCTGTATTGCCCCACCGAACAATCGTATGGTAATACCGAACACATGAACGCATTGGCACAACTGGTATGCTCGCGTGTCCGGGCTGAGATCTTTCGCGTGCTGTTTGGCCTGCATGGCGGCGAACTGCATCTGCGCGAAGTGCAGCGCCGGACGGGGTTTGCGCTGGGAACGGTGCGACAGGATATCGCGAAGCTCGTCCAACTCGGAGTGGTTGTCCGCCGCGAAGGCGGGAACCGGGTCTATTACTCAGCCAACGAAACGCATCCGCTGACACCTGACATCCGGCAGCTCGCGCTGAAGACGTCGGGCTCGGCAATCTGCTTGCCATCGTGGATCGCGATGTGACTGATGCAAGGGAGGGAGAAATCTCAAAGGGAAGATGGGAAAGGGGGGAAATGGAAATGCCAGATAAGTGGAAGGCGAAGTATTCCCCTTTTTCCCCTTTCCCCTTTCCCCTTTTCCCCATCCTTTAGCAGCAGTCCACTCGGCTGAACAGCAACTCGAGCCCCCATGACAACTTCTCCCGATAACTTCGCCCGTTACATCCGCCAAGTCCGCTATGCGCCGCTGGGCGAGGCGGGACAGAGGAAGCTGATGCAGTCGACCGTGCTGGTGGCCGGGTGCGGGGCGCTGGGCAATGTATTGGCCAGTATCCTCGTGCGTGCCGGAGTGGGACGGGTGCGCATTGTGGACCGCGATTTCGTTGAAACGCATAACTTGCAGCGGCAATTCCTCTTCACTGAAGCCCACGCGGCCGAACAGATGCCCAAAGCCGTGGCGGCGGCCGAAGTGCTCCGGCAAGCCAATTCGACGGTCGAAATCGAGCCGATCGTCGGCGACGTCAACTTCGCGACCATCGGCAAGCTGTGCGACGGGGCCGATGTGGTGGTTGACGGCACCGATAACTTTGAAACCCGGTTCCTCATCAACGATGCATCGGTCAAGTACGGCATCCCGTGGGTCTATGGCGGCTGTCTGGGCGCGGAGGGGCAGACGATGTCCATCGTTCCCGGAGAAACCGCGTGCCTCCGCTGCCTCATGGCGGAGTGTCCCCCCCCGGGCAGCACGCCCACCTGCGATACGGCCGGCGTATTGGGGCCCATCGTGGCCGTCATCGCCTCGATCGAGGCCGTCGAGGCCATGAAGATCCTCAGCGGCAACCCCGGCGCCGTCTCGCGCAGCCTGACCGTGGTGGAACTCTGGGACGCCCGAATCCACCAGGTCGACATTCGCAACCTTCGCGACCAAGCGGAATGCCCGTGCTGCAAGGGCAACGAATTTCCTTGCCTCAGCGGCAGGGAGGGGAGCGAAACGGCGGTCTTGTGCGGGCGCAACGCGGTCCAACTCACGCGGCTCGGTCAATGCGTCGACCTCGACGAACTCGCTCGCCAACTCCAAGGGGTGGGCGAGGTGACTCGCAACCGGTTCCTCCTGCGTCTTAACGTCGATTCCTACGAGATCACCGTCTTTCCCGACGCCCGCGCGATTGTGTCCGGCACCGACGACCCGGCCGAGGCGAAGACGGTGTACGCGAGGTACGTGGGAAGCTGACGTTCACGGGAAGAGGAGGGCGGCCACCAGGCTGGCGGTATGCTCCAGGTGGCGGCTCATGGCGCCGGCGGCCTGGTCTGCCTGGTCTGCCAGCAGGTGCTCGACGATGGCCACGTGTTCTTCCATGGCAATCTGCTGAACCGACCGCTCATTACGGACGATCTCGCGCACGCAAACCATCAGTTCCTTGTATCGGCCGATTTCGTGGCAGAGCCGCGGGCTGGCGCAGTTCTCGGCAATGAGATCGTGCAGCGCCACGTCAACGCGCACCGCATCCTGCAGCCAGCCTTGCACGCTATCGTCGCCTTGCAGCAAGGCACCGAGCGTCGCGAGGATGTCCCGCAGCTTCGCCCGGTGGGCGTCCGAACCGGCAAGGTTTCCGGTAGCCCGCCGCGTGGCTTCCACCTCGAGCACGCGGCGCACCAGGTACATCTCACGCAACTCCTCGGCGCCAAACGGCAGGCACACCGCGCCGCGGTTGGGAATCAGCTCGACCAGCCCCAGGGTGTTCAACTCGAGCAAGGCTTCGCGTACCGGCGTGGAACTGGCGCCGAGCTGGGTTGCCAGCTTGCTCACCACGAGGCGGTCGCCGGCCACGAGTTTCTGTGTGAACATGGCGCGAATAAGCTGTCGAACGACCTGAGGACGCAGACCGGTATCGCGTGGAAGGGGTTCGATTTGAGACATTTGTGCTTGTGACATAATGTTTGATGGTAGCCGGAGCCTATGGTTCTGTCAAGCCCCCGGAGCGGACGGACTCCTAAGGAATCACCGGCAGCAGGATGTGCGACGGCCGCTCCCGATCGTGATAGACCGTGTTCACGGCCGTCTGCACCCGGCGGTTCTCATTGAGCGGTTCGCCGGTATTCGGATTCAAATCAAACCGCGGGAAGTTACTACTGGAAATATCGACTCGGATCCGGTGACCCTTCTTGAACACGTTCGACGTCGGGTACAGCTTGATCGTAACCGGGTAGACCTTGCCCGGCTCCATGAGCTTCTCCTCGGTGAGGGACTCGCGGAACCGAGCGCGAACGATGCCGTCGCCAATCAAGAGGTCGAACCCCCCGGGGAAATCCGCACTGGAGGGGTACACGTCGATCAGCTTGGCGGTGAAGTCGGTATCGGGGGCAGAGGACGAGATCCACAGCTTCACGGTAATCTCGCCGGTTACCTCGACGTCGGCCTCCAGCGGTTCCGATTGGAATACCAGCACGTCATTCCGGGCGCTCAGCGGAATGGGTTCCTGAAAGTTCCACACGTGCTCGCCGCCCCGCTGGTCCCAGGCTCCCTGAAGTAAGATGTCGTTGCCGGACGAAATGCAGCCGCCGATGGTCGGAACGGGGTCCTTCGGGTCGAACTGAAAGCTGGTCGAGGCGTTCTCGGCCGCGGGAACCGACCCCGCCAGACCGCCGCCCGGCTGAAGGTGGAACCCGGTGTAACGGGTCCGTGCCAGCGGCCACTCCTGCTCGTCGCGCCAGAAGCCGCCGTGATTCAGCTTGCCGTCGTCGGTCTTTCGGCCGTCGCCGGTGCCCATCACGAAAATTCGAACGGGCGCCGCAAATGGCGCCTCGCGTCCGACCACGCTCTCGTCGCCCTTCAGCCAACGGTCGAACCACTGCAGCCGCCATCCCAGGTGGTCGGGAATGGCCGCGTTTTCGCCGAAGCTCACCTGTCCGTGCGCCGAGCGGCTCTGCGCGCCGTGAATCCACGGGCCCATAATCAGGTACACCGGCCCCTGAATGGTCTTCGACAGGACCATGTAGTTGGCCGTTGTATTGCCGCCCCACGAATCGTACCAGCCGCCGACCAGGTAGACCGGAATGTCCTTGTAGAGTTCCGGGTAGTCGATAATAGCGTTCATCGTCCAAAACTCGCCGTTTGCGCCGCGTCTCATGCCCTCGACAAGCCACTCTTCGTACTCAGACGCGAGCCTTAGCGGCGTCATTCCCGGGCGCAAGGGCAGGTTCGCAAGGTAGTTCTTGCGCTCGTCCGCCATTTCCTTCAGCACGGCAGCCGTGCCCGGATCGCGAGCCTGCCGGCTGCCCCGGCCTGCGTTGAGCATAATCCAGTTCCAGAATCGCAGTTCGAACGCCCCGGCGTTGCGCATACTTTGGTAGCCCAAATTAGACATGGCGTCGACCGGGATGATGGTCGCCAGTCCCGGCGGTTTGACCATGGCCATGGCATGTTGCGTACCGCCGACATACGACGTGCCCATCATGCCGAACTTGCCGTCGGACCACGGCTGGGCAATGATCCACTCGGCCGTATCGTGGCCGTCGGGACCATCGTCGGTCAGCATGTGCCACACGCCCTCCGACTTATATCGTCCGCGCGTATCCTGCGCCACGAACACGTAGCCGCGGGCTGCGAAGTACCGGCCAGTGCCTTTCTGACCATCCTTGTTGTAGGGCAAGCGGGTGAGAATCGTCGGCAATCTTCCCTCAAGCGGCTCGCCGTCCTTCGCGGGCCGGTAGATATCGGTGGCAAGCCGCACACCGTCTCGCATGGGCACCATCACGTCCGTTTCGACCGCAATGTCATACTCGGCCTCCCGGCCAAACGCCGAGGTTGCTGCCAACAGGAGCAATACGCTCAACAGAGCAATACGCCTCAAAGGAATCGAGTAGAACCGCATGATGTCTTCCTCCTTCGATTGTGTGTTCCCAGTAACTACCCTTTGCGGGGACAATCATACCAGAAAGCAGCCTTCAGTGCCAACCACCGGCCGAGAAAAGCTGCCATGTGGGAAAGGCGAAATTAACGGACGGCGCGTACCTTCTACGGGACCGCCGGGGGCGGTTTTTGAAAAGGCCTCAATTCCGACGCGGGT
>JAVEUP010000010.1:0-83302 GCA_034005525.1 Thermoguttaceae bacterium
CGACCCCACCGGGCTTCAATACCTTCGCGCCCGCTACTACAACCCCGCCACCGGCCGCTTCACCCGCCTCGACCCCTTCGCCGGCAACCTCAACGACCCCCAGAGCCTGCACAAGTATCTGTATTGCCATGCGGATCCGGTGATGGGCGTGGATCCGAGCGGGATGACGCCGGAGGATATCGCATTGGGGAATGCGGCTCACACGATCATCACTTTCTATTACCGCGCCGAACATTTGCGGCATCTCGTGGAGGGGAATACTCATCCATGGCCGGGGCGTCCTGCTGGGCGTCCCGATATTACGAATTTCACTCAAAAGACCATCGCTGAAATCAAGAAGGATAATGAAAGGGAGAGAGCGGCGGGCCATGCACAGCTTACGCGAGATCTCCTGGCAATGAATACTGCCCAGGTTGCGTACTGTTCGACTTGGGGGCCAGATCCGTGGCAGCCGGCACTAAGAGGCTTCTGGATTGGCATGGTCAATCCGTTGTACAAGGATTGGTATGGCGAGATTACGCGTAACGACTCGGGCGTAGTGCTTTACCGCACATTCAAGAAGGATAGCCACCAACCGCGACCATATCCGTATCCGTTTGCTGTCCGAGTCGAAGAATACGAGACATGGACCAGGAATGTGTTTGAAAAGGTTCGCCAGACTACGACCTACGAAGATCGCTTAGCCGCTGCCTACGTTGCTCAAGGGGCGGTGCTAGTGACCACGCTTGCGGGTGCTGGCATCTTAGGCGCACGAATCCTGGCAACAACGGATTTGCTGCAAGGGCGGCCCTCAATGTACAGCGGAATAGCGGGGGCCACATGGGCGACGGGCTTCGCTGCTACTTCGTCTATCTTCGCAGGAATGTTCTGGAATACAGACGGTTTCTAGCGCTGGTGCCCTCGGTTGCAGCTACCGTCATGGAGTCGGTCGATCATGTACACAATAAGCGGTGACTCGCTGGTAGTTTGGTCCCCTGTGGGCAAGGCGACGATTCCATGTGAACCTTGGATTGTGACGTTGGTGCTATCCCTTGATAGACGATGTCGGAAGAGACGCTTCTCACTTACGAAGTCTCATCGAGGAGTGTCCTACACGATCAACGGGGTTCGGGGAGGGACAACAACAATGGTCTCGTTCTCATCACGAGGGACGTCAGCCCGTTATGAGATGATCTTCGGACGGGAGCAGACTGGGACAATTGAAACGCGTCGGACCGCTCAGTTGCTGAAAGCAGTCACGTCATTACTTGAACAAGTGGAAAGGGAGTCCGATGCATTGGCAACTGAATACGGCGTGTCCGTGCCGTTGAAGGACCCATCGTTGCGTACCCCCGGCGCCTATGAGGATCCGGACGTCTACTTTGGGTATGGCCCGCTAGCAATATCGTGGAGCTATTTCCTCTCCGGTCTTCGTTTTGCGGGCGATCCACATCCTTACACGCTCTGGGCCAATTTCGGCGTTCTTGACTTGATCAAGCATGATCCACTCTCGGGGGACGAACTCGAGCGGAGCGACATCCGATCTTGCACAACACTTCATCCCGCTAACACGGCTGAAATCCGAATCTTTCGGAACACTCGCGATCTCTGGCCATTTCGGAACAGTTTGGCTACCACGCGCGAACTCCTGCTAAAGACTTCGGCCGAAACCGTGAGTATCATGGTAGCACGCGGCCAGCTCAGTGGCTATGAGACGATTGTTCCGGATGAGTTCCGGGAGAATTCGGGGGCAGATTGATATTAGGAAGTCCAGCTTCGTCTCCGGGGGTAGGCGCGAGACTTGATCGCTATACTTACGATTCCCTCGGCCGATTGGCTACCGTCGAGGTCTACAGGCGCAGCGGCGAGGCCGTCGATGCGGACCCCCAGACGCCCGGCGACCAGCCCGAGGCGACGCGCTATTTAGCCACGTTCAATCCGTGTGCTCTGGGATTGGTGAAATGATACCGCCTTCTTATGACATTATTCAGTACGAACCATCTATACACGGCAGTGTGAACCTCCGCGAAGCAATGGCCATTCGTCGTGGCCTGCCCTCACACATTAGGGATCGTCTTGCACGAAGTAGACTTGAGGAGTGCATCTGTATTGATAGTCGCGATCACGACGCTGAACGCTTTCTCGATGATCTGCTGAAGATTGACACGCGACGGGATTATCTGAAGTGGCGGTACGTCGAAGTGTCAAAGCGCCAGCTTGATCGTTTTCCATTCTACAACATCTGCCCTCGTTGCTACGAGGCAGAACACCGCGTCTTCTTCGACTTCAAGCGGCCAACCTGCAACCACTGGGGCACTTGCTGCCCTTCCGGCTATGAGAGGATATCGCCCGTACGGATTGTTCCGAACGTAATATCTTCGCTGGGAATCGGACGCATCGGTGATGCTTGGCACGTGGAGGTGGATTTGCTGGTGTCAGCTGATGTGAAGCGGCTGTTTGATGACAACAGCGTGACGGGGCTGACTTACGAACCATGCGAGATAGGGACAAAGAACCACAGAGAGGACGGATTCGGCACAGTAGCGTATGTGGCAAGGATCGAGCCACGAGTCTATTCGGTATCAGACCATATTGAGTTTGGCACGTCATGCTGTCCTGTCCATCAAGTCATCACTTTGTCTTACAGTTCGTTCAATGAGCGCATACCTCGCAGTCGTTTTGGGCCAGAGGATTTCCATGTGATTGAAGGTGTTCAGGTAGGAGAGCGGCGATACCGAACGCAAACCCTGCGGTGGGTTGTGTCGTCGCGAGTCGTGAAGCTACTCTTGCGGGAGAAGGTCAAGGGGCTGCTTGTATGCACATCGATGTTGAACGAGAAATTTGTACCATTGGTTAACTTGGAGGATGCCTGAAGCGGGCTTGCGCTGCCGTCGGTCTAGACAGAGACGTGAGACATCGAGAAGTTCAGGGTCAGGCCTAAACTTTACACTTTACGGAGAGGCTGCACTTTCTGAAAAAGGCCCCTTCGTCTCCGGGGGTAGGCGCGAGACTTGAGCGTGTCCAATGGATGGCCTTCGAGATCAAAGGCCATATCGAGAAGGGCACGGCCAGCCTTTGAGGTCTTTCGCGACTGGGGCCCAAAGGCTTCGCAGAAAACGTGCTGCAGCGGATCGATGAAGGGACCCAAGGATGGAAGGGCATCCCGGACGGAACTAGGTCTGCAGCGAAAGCCCTTAGGCAGTATATCGAATCCAACAAGCGGTTGCGCGGCGTTGTGGTGAACGTACGCCACGCACTTGATCCGGTTCAAGTGGTAATCAGGACAAAGATTTGGAAGAAGCTCTTGTAAAGGCGAGGCAACGATGGCAAGACGCACGGGACACAGACGTGATTATCTGGTACGGGAATACTCGCGGTGGCTAACCGATGAAACGGTCCGCCGACAAAGGCTATTCGAGCCCACGAGTGAGATTCAGGAGATTCTCTCAAAGGGGTCTTTATCCTACGAGGAGAGAATGTCTCTTAGCTCAAACATGCCTTGGATTGCGGGCTACTATTTCGCGACGGGCGCGGTGGTATGCCTGAGCGACGTCGAGAATGGTTGGCGACTGATCAAGCGAGCCCTCCTGTACTCCTATTGGAAACACAGAATCCTTTGCCGCTCCCGAGATTTCGGGCGAAAGCCGAAGGGTCCACTCACCAACGCGTTCAATCTGACCACAGCCACTGCGTTGGGTCTGGCGATTGCCTGGCCGGAGGGTATTTGGTATCTCGAATTACTGGAACGGAGTCTGAGTGACGAGTCATTATCGTGGTTTGGAGATGATTTCTTTACCGCCTATCTGGTGCGGCTGTATCGCAAACTCAAACGCAAGGAGGACATCGGCGGCATTCCACCCAAGCCTCAGAAATGGGAGCATCCTTTTGACGATCTGATCGATTGCTGGGAGAACGAAGAGCGGCTGGGTGACGCGATTCTCCGTGCCTGCGATTATCACTTCCGCTGGAACGGCATGGATAGAGGCACGCATCGCGCGGAGTTCGGCGCCCCAGTGGCGATGGTCAATCCGATTGAGATTCACGCGTTGGAGGCGGTGCGGGCCGAACTTGGCCTTTCAACGCCGAGGGTCGAACACGAACTGCTCCAGCCTCCATTCTACCCGCTGCCTGAGTTTGCTAAGAACATCTCCACCGAAGACATCCTTGCAGAAGACGACGTCCTGCGTCGCATCATTGAGTTAAACCAACCGTGGTGCGACGGGATGGAGGACTGACTGACACGCAGGCCAAGTGCAAGGCATCTTAGACTTACGATTCCCTCGGGCGGTTGGCTACCGTCGAGGTCTACAAGCGCAGCGGCGAGGCCGTCGACGCGGACCCGCAGACGCCCGGCGACCAGCCCGAGGCGACGCGCTATGAGCTAGTGGGCAACCTGCTGCGCGAGCGGAAGCCCAATGGCGTGGTGGCCGATCACGTGTACGCAGCCTATTGGGCTTCCCGCAGCAAGGAAACCCTGATAAGCTATGCTGGACGCGTTCCCATGCCATTGGAAGGAGTCCGAACATGGACCACGCAGTACCGGTTCCCGCCAATCTGTACGCGATGTACCGCGATTACATTCGTCATGTGAACCAAGCCTCGCGTCTTCGACAGGATGATGTTCGCGACATCGTCGTCGCATCTGAAGCCGATTTCCTGGCCGTCTGGAATACACTACCCGAATCACGTTGGAGCTTGTGGCAAAGGAGATTCGAGGCCGGATATGACGAGGTAGCCAGCTCGGATCGCCACGAATTGGCTGCCGCTCTCGTCTGCAACAATGTGAATCGGGCCGACTTCAACGGGAGCCGTGCCGCGTAGTCTCAAGAGTCGGCTCCTGCGCGGCGGCTGGCCTTGCGGTGTTGTCGGCCTTCTACGTGGTCGATCATCCAGGCCAGCAGTTCGTCGGCCGACCCAGCCTCTCCCGCTCGCGCCAGCTTGCCAAGCCGCCCGAGTTCCACGGGCGATACGCGGAGCACCAACGATTCCCCTTCGAGAGACCCGTTTTGAGGAGGTCCGCGCTCTAGCACGGTGTACCCGGCCACCAATTTGCTCGGGCCAAAGGTCCGATATTCTCCCAGCCCGGGGCAACGCCCAGGGATACCATCCGTTTGACGGCAACGCCCGGCCCGTTGGGCCGAGCGATGTCATGATGCGAGGCTCGTTTTCCAGGGCGTTGCCCTCGTTGTCATACATAAGTCGTGGCCGCCACCGGCCGGCATCTTCAACTCCCCCAGGGAGGTAGGTCGCGGTAGCGGCCGGGCGGGGCGCACTGTGTTCCCCGCCTTTGCTTCCCGTAGCCTTGGTATACAAGTGCCCTCCCCGGGCCTATGAGCCCGACCCTCCCGCAAGCAGGAGGGTGAAGGACATGGCCAGAACTCTTGTACAGCAACGAGGGCGTTGCCCCGGGCTGGGCGAACGCGTCCCCTTGGGGGCACCTTCCAGCCTGCCAGAAAAACTTGTCGCACACACACGCACAAGATGCTTGACAACGGACGCCACGCAGGTAATAATCAGCGGTGCGGAGTTGATGGTCCGGTAACCCGTCGCGGACGGCATGGCCTGTTTTCTGCGTTGCACGCGGAGAGACCAGGCCTGCTTTCGCGATGGGCACGGAGTGGAATGCCGGCCAGGCGATGGCGACTGTTGATCGGTTGACGAAACGAACGCGCCCCCGGGAATTTACAGCAATGAAGCGATGGCTGACATTAACCGCTTTGGCAGCGATGGCGCTTGCCAGCCTGGCGGCGGTTGAGGTCAAGGCGGAAGACGGTGCCGCACTGCGGCAGCGCGTCATGCGCATCCTGCGTCAAACGCCGCTGATCGACGGCCATAACGACATGCCGTGGCAGTATCGCAGGCGGGTCGGCAACCGGCTCGATGCACTCGACTTCGCCGGCGACCTGAGCAGCGCCGAGCCGTCGATGCATACCGATATCCCGCGATTGCGCGCCGGCGGCGTCGGAGGTCAGTTCTGGGCGGCGTACTTGCCCATCGGCGCGGCGGGCGGACAGCCCGGCGATGCACGCATCGTGCTCGAACAGATCGACCTGATCCGCCGGCTTGTCGACCGGCATGCCGATCATCTCGAACTGGCGCTCACCGCCGACGACGTCGAGCGGGTCCATGCGGAGGGGAGGATCGCCTCGCTCGTCGGCGTCGAGGGCGGCCACGCCATCGAGAACTCGCTGGCGGTGCTGCGGGCGACGTACGAGTTGGGCGCCCGCTACATGACGCTCACCCACAACCGGTCGCTCGACTGGGCCGACGCGGCTACCGACGCGTCTCGTGCCGATGGGCTGACGCCGTTCGGGAAAGAAGTGGTGCGTGAGATGAACCGCCTTGGCATGATGGTCGATCTGTCGCACGTCGCGCCGGCTACGATGCATGCGGCCCTGGACGTCATCCGCGCACCGGTGGTCTTCACGCACTCCTATCCGAATCTGCTTGTCGAGCTTCTGCGCCGGGGTTATACTGATGAGGAACTCGCCAAGATTGCGGGGCAGAACATGCTGCGGGTCATGCGCGAGGCCGAGCGCGTGGCGGAGCAGTTGCAGAAGACGGAGCGGCCTTCCGAGGCTACTATTGAGGAACTCGATGCCGAGGTCCAGTAACCGTTCACGGGGGACTGTCGCGATTTTCGCGGCACAAAGGGCAATTTGCCCAATCAGCCAACCGGTCCGCCGCGAAAATGGGACTGTCCCCTTCGCATGCAGCGGACAAAACTGCCCGCGCCGCTACCCCGTGAACGGTTACACATCCAACCAACCTCTCACCTCCAACACCTTCCTGAACAAATGAAGCTTTCCAGCGCTGTAGACCCATTCGTACGAAGAATCCCCCGTCCCTCTTTGCTCCGCACCCTGGCCTTCCTGGCGGCGGTCTTGTTGGCCGGTGCAGTTTTCGCCCAGCAAGAGCTGCTCGTTCGCGTCGAAGGCGTTGAGGAAGGCAGTATCTATTTCGAGCCCGTCACGCCGAAGGTTGTCGTGCCGGAAGGTCTTTCGGTTGAGGCGAGAATCAACGAGAAACCGTACGATGGCGGTGAGGTCGCCGACCAGGGTCTGCATACGTTCACCGTCACCGTATCGGATGGAAAGGGCCGGGAGTCTTCTTCGACAATCCGGTTCTTCGTTCTAGACCCCGAAGAGCCGGGGCCCACTTATACCGTGGACATCGTCCGTTACTGCGTGGAACGCCTGGCCGGGCACCCTCACGTGACTGCCACCGCTAGTTCCGATGAGCGTTTCGTTCTGGGAATGTCGCACGGGTGGCCGGATGACCCGGAAATCCCCCGGCACGAACTCTACGGGTTCCAACTCACGGACCCCGTGGCCGAGGGCGCGAAGCTGCGAGTTGTCCTGACAGGCGGGAACCATCCGCGCGAACAGACGGGAAGCTGGGCGCTGCACGGTGCATTGGATTTCCTGGTCAGCGACGACCCGCGGGCAAAGGACCTTCGGCGATGGGCGACCTTCCTTGTGTACCCGATGGTGAACCCGGACGGGCGGTACATTGTCGCCGGACGCTCCAACCCGGAAATGCTGGCGGAAAAGGTGAGCGACCACAACCGGGTATGGAATACCACGGGACGCTTCTCGACCATTGACGCTTTTGTCAAGGCGATCAAGACCGATACCGGCGGAACGACCGATTACCTGCTCGACTTCCACTCGGCCGGCACCACCTTCTTCTTCGCCGATGAGGATATGATGGGCAGCCCGTTTGCCCACGCGATGACGGCACTCGAACCGGAGGTGGGTCCCCGCCGGAGCGACGGTCACCCCGGAATGATCCGGCGCTGGGCAATGAGCGAAGAAGGGCTCAGCGCGCCCTTTGGCTATACGCCCGAGTTGGCAGGCAAGGAGAGTGCAAAGCGTTCGATGGAAATCGGGCGTTCCCTCATGCTCACGTTTCACGACCTGATTACCGGGACTTCCGCTCTCGCGGCTGCAAGCGACATATTGCATAGGGAAGGCGAACCCGCTTTCGGCGAAAAATACCGGGAACGCCTTCCGGAATTGAAGGAAGGTTTAGAAAGAATCCTGGCCGCCGGCGACGCGCCGGTCCATCGGACCCTCGAGGCGGTCTACGAACTCTATTGGGCCGTTAACGATTATCGGGTGGCCGTCAATCTGACACAGGAGGCGAGCGAGTTGATGGCGTCGGCGCAGAAACTCGCGGAACAATCGAAGCTTAGCCTCGCGGCCTGGCTCCGGGAAGCGATTGCAGAACAGATCGACGGCTTGACGGAGTTGCTCGCCAACCCGGCCGCCGACCACGACGACGTCCGGGCTGAAATCGAGACCCTCGCCGGCGAGGTGGACCGTTTCCGATATGCCGAGACGGCCGAAGCCGCCATTTCCACCGTATCAACATTCCTCGACGAACCGAGCGAGGGCTTCAGACAACTGCACCAAAACGGCGTGAGACGCCGTCGCGACCGCCTGGTGGAATTGGTCGAAACCCCAGGTGCGAAGACCGAGGACATACGGCAGGCGAGCGAAGTGCTGGACGAGTCGATTGCAACGTATTGGCAGGTCCGCAGTGAAGGAACGTCTTCGCCGGTGTGTCCCGTGCAGATCGCTCGCGTTCCGGCGGCACTCGAGCTGCGCGAGCAGTCGGACTGGAAGGACGGTCTGCTGGTGAACGTTGAAGCGGGCGACGGCGGCCTCGTCCTGGCCGCCAGTCCGACGCTCAGCTTTGACGGCGATGGAGGCCACGTGGAAACCGCGTTCCATCCGGGAGAATCGAGCCTCGGGCAGCAGTTCACCTGGGAGTTCTGGAAGAGGTATCGGGCATTCGCCGACAATACCGGCTCGTCGGGCAACCGCGATACCGACGCTCGCTTCTACACGCAGTTGACCGGATCGGAGGGTGGATTGCGGACGGCCATCGGCGACAGTTACTGGACGTCCGCCACGCTCGAAGAGACGGGCAAGTGGTATCACATCGCCATTGTGTTCGACAACGGAGAGGTCAGGACCTATGTGGACGGCGATCTGCGCGATACGCGGTCGAACGTGAAGTTCAGCGGAGAAAGCTCCAGCCCGTTCACTATCGGCCGGGGCCACAGCACGGGCCGGTGGCTTAACGGATACACCAGGGAACACCGCATCTGGAGCATTGCCCGCAGCCAAACCGATATTCACCGCAACCGGTATCGCGCACTCGACGGGACCGAGGAGGGCCTGATCGCCTACTGGAGGCTCGACGAAGGTGAGGGCGACACCGTCCACGACCTCACGGGGAAAGGAAACCACGGAACCATCACGGGAGCAACCTGGCAGGCACGCGCCGTCCCCGGTTACCGAATATCGCAGCCAATAGCGCTGGCCGAAGGCATGGAAGTGGCCAAGGTGGTCCTCAGTTGGGAAACCGCCGGCGAAGACAACAACGGCGGTGGAAGCGTGACCGTCCTCGCCGGTTTGAGCGACGCCGAAACGGCCCTGCCCGACGAGTGGCATGCGGTGGCGAACGGCAAGTCCCTTGAATTCCCGAAGAAGGGAGCCAAGTTGTCCGGCTCGTACCTCTGGATCAAGCAGGAGTTGTCGCCCCGCGAGTCGGAATCGCCCGTCGTCGTGCGGAGTTTGACGGTGAAGATCGAATAGCGCCGTCCACGCGGGTACAAAAAAGCGATACCTATTCCTTCGACGTTCCCCGCCGCCGTGTGCGGCAAGATTCTCTGGCAGGCTGGGAAGTGCCCCGATGGTGCTGAGTTTGCCCAACCCGGGACAACGTCTTTCCTTGTTGTACACAATCCGTGGCCGCCACCGGCCGGCTTGCCCGGCCTGGAGCGGTGGTCAGTCGGCTAAAACGGCGTCAAGGCTCGCTATCTCCCCTGCACGCTGCCGCCGCCTCCGGCGGCGGCAGCGTGCAGGGGAGATAGTTCGGGGGAACCGTGGCCGCTTTAGCTCACTGACCACGGCTCCATGCGGGGCAAGCCCGCAGGTGGCCCTTCGCTGCCACTGAACGTGCCAGAAAATCTTGCCGCACACCCGCACCGCCGGTCGGTTGCGTCGCGTCTGGGCAGCCAGGTATAATCAAGTCTCGTAGTCACCACTACCCTTCCGAAGGAGCCTGCCATGCATTCATCGGACCATCGTCTGCTGATCGCGTTGATCCCCGTTGTTCTCGCGGGTCTCGCCGCCAGGACCACGGCGGCCGACCGGCTGCCGAACGTGGTGGTCGTCTTCATAGACGACATGGGTTATGCCGACATTGGCCCATTCGGCAGCGACGGCTACCCCAACTATCCCACGCCCCATCTCGACCGCATGGCCTCGGAAGGCCGCATCTTCACCGACTTCCAGGTCGCCCAGGCGGTGTGTTCGGCCAGCCGCGCGGCGCTGGTGACCGGCTGCTATTCCAATCGGGTATCGATCCTCGGGGCACTATTTCCCGGACACGAACACGGCATCAATGCCCAGGAAACCACGATTGCCGAAATCTGCAAGCAGAAAGACTACGCCACGGCAGTTTTCGGCAAGTGGCACCTGGGCCATCATCCGAAGTTCCTGCCGGCCAATCACGGCTTCGACGAGTATTTCGGCCTGCCGTACTCGAACGACATGTGGCCCTGGACCTACGACAACACCCGCGCTCCGGAAGACCACCCGAAGGCCAAGCGGTATCCCCCGCTGCCGTTGATCAAGAACACCACGGTAGTCAACCCCGACGTCACGCCCGAGGACCAGGAGCAACTGACCACGCAGTATACCGAGCACGCCGTCGACTTCATCCGTCGCAACAAGGACCGCCCGTTCTTTCTATACGTACCGCACACAATGGTCCACGTGCCCATCTTCGTCAGCGAGAAGTTCAAGGACAAGTCGGGCGCAGGCTTGTACGGCGACGTGATGATGGAAGTCGATTGGTCGGTCGGCCGTATTCTCGATACGCTCCAGGAACTCGACCTGGCCAAGAACACGCTGGTGATCTTCACCGCCGACAACGGGCCGTGGCTGAACTACGGCAACCATGCCGGCAAGACGGGCGGATTGCGCGAAGGCAAGGGCACGATGTTCGAAGGCGGCTCCCGCAACGCGACCATCATGTGGTGGCCCGGAACCATTCCCGCCGGCAGCACCTGCGATACCGTGGCCATGACCATCGACATCCTACCGACCGTCGCGCACCTGGTCGGCGCGGAATTGCCCGCGCACAAGATCGACGGGAAGAACATTTGGCCCATCATCGCCGGCGAGCCGAGCGCCGAAAGCCCCCACGAAGCGTACTTCCTTTACTACGGCAATCAGTTGCAGGCGGTGCGGACCGAGCGCTGGAAGTTCCATCTTCCGCACGGCTACCGGCATTACCTGATGGATCAGGTCGGCCAGGACGGCCATCCGGGCAAGACGGTCCAGCAGAAGATCGGCTACGCGCTGTTCGACATGGACAACGACGTCAACGAGACGACCGACGTGAAGGACCAGCACCCGGAAGTGGTCGAGCAGATGAAGCAACTTGCCGAGCAGATGCGTGCCGACCTGGGCGATCACGGCGAGCCAGGCTCCGGCATCCGCCCTGCCGGCCAACTCACCGACGATGACGAACGCCTGACGTGGTGACTGCCGGCGTCGGTGAACCCGGATGACAAGCAGGAAGCGGCTTTCTTCCGGAGAGGTCCGGAGTGAGCGAGATGAAACTTCACGGCGACATCACGATCAACGACAAGCACTACACCGAGGGGACTGAGGTGCCCTGGTATGCGATTTACCCATTCTTCTTGGGCCACATGCTGCTCTTCGGCGCATCCGGGTTCTTCATGGCGTATGCCGACTCGCGGCCTTCTCTTTCCGGCGTGCTTTTCCTCTACCTGCACGGCGGCATCGCCATCGTGTGCTACACGGCCTTCTACCTGGTCGTATTCGGACGCGACGCGGTTCAGTGGATGTTCATCAACGCCGCCTTGGGAATAGCCGGCCTCTGGTTCCAGGTTGACTGGTTGTTGTCATGGTTCGGCCGGCAGACGAACGACTATCCCGTCTACATTCATGTGATCCCGTTTCTTTACGCGGTTTTCTACACGTTCTTGATTCGGCAGGCGATCCTGGACATCACGGATTCACGAGAGAACGACATCAGGAGGAGATGCGTGGAGTACGCCTATCTGGCCATCGCCGTGGCGGCGTGCCTGATCTCCTACCTATCTTGACCCAACCGCTGCAAACCGACAGGGCGCGGTCGCCCGACAGGTTTTCCACACCGACTTCCCCTTCCCGCAACGCCTCGCACGCCGTAACCCATGGTAGGCGAATCAGTTACGCACGGGAGAGCATCGTCCAGCTTGACGGCAAGTGTACATCGTATCGCGACGGCTGGAGCCTGCAGAGTAGACCTGAGTTCCCCTACCCCAGACTACTCTTGCGACCAGTCCCGCCACACCTCGCGCGCCGCGCGTCGCAGGGCCTCGGCGGTCCACGCGCTGGTGTCGGGCACCGGCGCGGACCCGCCCGGGCTGGCTACGAAGAATGTCAGTTCCTCCGCACCGCCGGCCGGAAGCTTCAGTCGGTAATCCATCTTGCCCGGCGGGAAGATCGACTGATCGTTCGTTCCGCCCACGTCGACATAGCGGACCGCCGTCGAACTCAACTCGCCCGCCAGCGTTTTCTCGAGGTTCGGCGACTCGCCGCGCGGAAAGACCCAGATCGCATTGAGAATCGGATTGCGGTCCTGTGCGCCCGGCGAAGCCTGAACGGAGAGTTCCAGCTTTCCGTCGCGGTTCGAATCCTTCGCTTTGAACAGCAGGACACCCGGCTTGTGCTGTCCCCACTTGGCAACCGGATCGACCTGTTGCTGTGGTGCGCCTTCAACGCGACAGACGAGCGGACGTCGGCCCGGTTCCGCCCAGTGGCTCTCGCATAACCCGAGTAACACGTTGGCCTCACCGCCGGCGGCGATGGGCAACCGGTAGCTGATCGGCACCCCGCCCATCCCGGCTCGGATGTTCTTGAATGCCGGGTCGCACTTCCCTTGCGGCTTCGCCCATCCCGGCAGGCTGACGGCCTCGTCGCAGTAGCCCCACTCAAGGAGTTCCTGTTTCTGGACAGCGTCGCTCGGGAGCGTGAGGATCGTACGTCCGCCGATCCGGACCGTTCGCATCCCGAATTGCGCGCTCGGCTCAATATCGAGTGAGAGCAACATTTCCGCCGGTTGCCCTTTTGCCTCCTGCACGCGAACGTTCAGCACGTCCACGCCCGCGGGGTAGGCCGGGGCGCGGAATGCCGTGGCAACCGTCGTCACCGCGCCGCGGTCTGACGAAAGGCGAGCGGCGGGGATAACCTCGTCGAGTTTGATCGCTTCGAGGGTGCTCGGCCCCTCGACCACCCCTTTCCCGCTCACCCGTACGCCGACCGTTCCCCAGTCTTCAACGAGCCGTCCATCGGCTTCCAGCCGCGAGGGCGGGAATCCGGGCGAATGGATCGAAACGGCATCGGCGCCGAAGATCGCCGTCGTTCCGGCGACCAGCAACAGCCCGCCGAGGAAAACCGCTGTCCTCATGCGACACCTCCTTCCGCAAACGTGGAGAGCATCGGCGAGCGGAGATACTTGATCCCGTACAGTTCGCAGAACCCTTGCAGGATGCGGCGGTGATTGCCAAGGAATACGACCTGGTGGAAGCCTTTCACGTCGCGGCAGTCTTCCACGTTGTCCATGGCGATCTCGACCGACGTGCGGCAGCCGCCGGCGGGCGGTGTGTCGACGTTGCTGACAACCTTGCCGGTGTCAATGATCATCTCGCCCGGGTTGTTGTTGAAACGGACCAGCGTGACCGGCTGCCCCTGGGGCCAGAGCACCTGCATGGCGACGCCCAGGTCGGATTCAGAATGGTCTCGCAGGATGTAAGGAGCCGGCGGCTTGTCGAAGCCGTCCAGCCGCGTTCCAGACGTACAGTGTGCGGCGATGAGAAGATTCTTGGCGGTCTCGGGGACCGGATCGTTCATATAGCCCGGGCGGTCGACCAGATAGCTCGTCATCATCAGCGAAACCGCTCCGAAGAGATCGGCCTCGCAGCCGGCGGTGATCCCCTGGTCTTGCAGCAGCGTCCACGCACCGCAGGGAGGCGTCGGGACCAGCTTGGCCGCGACCATGCCCAGGCAATCCATCGACAGCGCGTTGGCCTTTTCCGCCGCCAAGAGCCGCTTGGCCGTGACGTACGCCCGGGCGCAATTCACGATGTCGTTCTCGTCCGGCTCGACGATCTTGTGGGCCCGTTTGCGGAGATCGGCGGCCACGTCCTTGACCTCGTTGGTGACCGGCTGCTTGTCGAACTCCTGGTTGAACGTATCGCGCGGGATCGCTCGCGTCTTGATCCCGAGGCGGTCCATGACCGTTTCATTACGCTGGTCCTTGCGAATCCAGAGGACACGGGTCTCCTCGAATCTCCGCTTGGCCCGGACCATCCGCAGACCATCTTCGACCGCCGGCCATTCGAGCGAAGAAATGATGTGCACTCCCGGCAGCCTTGCGGCACGCCCCACGTGTCCCGTGAACGCCGTCCCGATCGGGGCGAAGATGATCGTCGGGATCCCCTCTTTGGCAATCTGCTCGATCCATTTCCAACATTGCATATGCTGGAGCATCACCAGCAGCCCATGCGGTTTTTCGGAATGGATCTTCTTGATCCATTCAGCCAGACCGGCCTCATCGCTCACCGGCTTGGACTCGAGGTTGGCTTGAATTCCAAGCGTCTGAGCCGATTGAGCCAGGAGCGTTCGGTACTGCTTTTGATGCCCGTCGAGATCATACGTGGTGCCCGGCCAGCCGAGCCAATACGGCCGGGGCTGCTCGAGAAAAGCCGCCGCGATGCGGACTTCCGGCTGCGGTCGCAATGTTTTCGGATCGATGAAGTCATCGGCGTGCGCCTCTGCCTTGTCGTCGGCCGCAGATCGCGTTGCGGCCGTCATCATTCCCACACCGAGGGCCGACGTGGACAGAAGCCCGATGCACTGGCGGCGGTTCATGCCGCAATGGCTGCAGTTGTGATGGGAACACATGATTGATTCTCCTGAGCGTGGTTGCCGGGGCACGGTTCGCCGTGCCGCCTTTCCTCCCGGTCCGGGGCAGGCCTTGTCTGTCGGAATCCCGCCACGAACCCACCAGGGCTTATTGGACAGCACGACGCCGTAACACGCAAGCATTCGGCTCCCCAAAGAGCGACTGGCTTACCACAGGGGGGGCTTGCAGCATCGAGATAGGGTCGGCATATTATGCTCCGGGGGCGGGTTGCGTATCGGTGCAGGGGACAAGGCGAAGGTCCAGTGTTCCTTTGCGCCGTTTCTCGGAGCGCTGCCGGCCTATTCCCGAACGGACACCCACTTGAAGGAGGGATCCCATGATCCGCCGAGCCTCTCGTGCCTCGACCCGTTCCTCATCAGCCAAGTCGACCCCACTCGCTGCCCCAGCCAAGGGCAAGCCGGCCCGAAAGGCCCGCAAAATATCGCGCACGCGCAAACCGGACGGCATGTCGCTGGAAGAGTGGCAGGTGGAATTGCGGCGCCAGTTCGGGCGGGAGCAGCCGTTTGAGCTGGAGAACATCGGTTCGGAGCCGCTCTTTTCCGATTATCAGGTCACCAACCCGGCGTCGGGCAAGAGCTACCGCGTAGCCGTTCGCGGCTGCGCGTTGGGTGAAAACTACTGCTCCTGCCCCGACTACGCCGTGAACACGCTGGGTACCTGCAAACACATCGAGTTCACCCTGGCCCGGCTCGAACAGAAGCGCGGCGCCAAGACGCAGCTTGCCCTCGGGTTCCAGCCGGAGTACTCGCAGGTGTACCTGCACTACGGGGCGCGGCGCGAGATTATCTTCCGGGCCGGCACCAAGTGCCCCGCGGCGTTGCAGCGGTACGCGCGGCGGTACTTCGACGACCGCGGGCGGCTGAAGGAAGGCGCGCACACGAAGTTCCACCTGTTCTTGAAGAAGGCGGGCACGTTGGGCCGGCACGAGGTGCGTTGTTACGACGACGCTCTGCGGACGATTGCTGAAATGCGCGACCGGGAACACCTGCGGGCCGAGGTTGATCGCCGCTTCGGTCCCGCGGCTGGGGACGCCGCCTGGAAGCAAATCCTCAAGGTGTCGCTCTATCCCTACCAGCGCGAGGGCGCCTTGTTTGCCGCGAAGGCAGGCCGGGCGCTGATTGCCGACGACATGGGCCTAGGCAAGACCATCCAGGCCATCGCCGCCGCGGAAATTCTCGCGCGGGTGACCGGCATCGAACGCGTACTGATCGTCTCACCCACGTCGCTGAAGCACCAGTGGAAGCAGGAAATCGAGAAGTTCGCCGGCCACCGGGCGGTGGTTGTCGAGGGCCTGATACCGGAACGTCGCCGGGCCTATCAGGCCGAAGGCTTCTACAAGCTGGTCAACTACGACGTGATCCATCGCGACCTGGAGGATATCGCCGCATGGCAGCCCGACCTGGTCATCCTCGACGAGGCCCAACGCATCAAGAACTGGAAGACGCGCACGGCGCAGAGCGTCAAGCAGCTCCAGTCGCCGTTTGCCATCGTGCTGACCGGCACGCCGCTGGAAAACCGGCTCGAAGAGCTGCACTCGATCGTCGAGTTCGTCGACCGGTTCCGCCTGGGACCGATGTTCCGCTTCCTCGACAAGCACCAGGAGGTGGACGAGACGGGCCGGGTGATCGGCTACCGGAACCTTTCGCAAGTGAGCAAGACGCTCCAGCCGATTCTCGTGCGGCGCACCAAGAAGGAAGTGCTCGACGAGTTGCCCGAACGCATGGACAAGCAGTTCTTCGTGCCCATGACTCCGCAGCAGGCTGAGCATCACGAGGAAAACCGCACCACCGTCGCCAGGCTGGTGGCAAAGTGGCGGCGTTACAGGTTCCTCAGCGAGGCGGATCAGCTTCGCATGCAGATTGCGCTGCAGAACATGCGCATGTCGTGCAACAGCACGTACCTGCTCGACCACGAGACCGACTACGGCACGAAGGCCGACGAGCTGGTGCAGCTTCTTGGTGAGATGCTCGAGCGGCCGGACAACAAGGTGGTCATCTTCAGCCAGTGGACGCGGATGCACGAGATCGTCGCCCCGCGGCTGGAGAAACGGCGGTGGGACCACGTGCTGTTCCACGGCGGCGTGCCGGGCAAACGGCGCATGGAACTGGTCCGGCGCTTCCGCGAGGACCCCGACTGCCGCCTGTTTCTGGCGACCGACGCGGGCGGAGTGGGGCTGAACCTGCAACACGCCTCGGCCGTGGTCATTCTGGACCAGCCGTGGAATCCGGCCGTGCTGGAGCAGCGGATCGGGCGGGTCCACCGCTTGGGGCAGCGGCGTCCGGTGCGCGTGGTGCATTTTATTTCGCAAGGTACCATCGAGGAAGGCATGCTTGAGCTATTGAAGTTCAAGAAGTCGGTCTTCTCCGGCGTTCTCGACGGCGGGCAGGACGCCGTCTTCCTGGGCGGCACGCGGTTGAAGCGGTTCATGGAATCGGTCGAGACGGCCACCGGCCCGATCGAGAAGCCCGCCCTGGCGCCCCCTGCCGCTCCGTCAGCCCCGGTCGAGCCCGCTGCGCCGGCACGGCCGGCAGCCCCATCGGCTCCGGCGGCCCCACCGGAGCAACTCTGGAGCGACCTGGCCACCGCCGGCCAGGCGCTACTGGAAGGCTTGGGACGCATGTTCGCCGGCGGCGCCCAGGGCGGTTCCGGCGCCGGCCGCAGCGCAAGCGGCCCGCCGGCCGGACTCCTGGAGCGCGACGAGCGTACCGGCCAAACCTACGTGAAGCTCCCCATGCCCGAGCCCGAAACCCTGCAAAAACTCGTCGACGTCCTCGCAGCATTTACAAGGCGGTAGTTAGGAAGACAATGAACGGATACCAGCGCATCACCGCCATGATCGAGGGCAAGCAGGTCGACCGCCTGCCGCTGATGCCGATCACCATGATGTTCGCGGCCGATCAGATTGGCGTACCGTACGGGCAGTATACGTCCGATTACCGCACGCTGGTCGAGGCGCAACTGGCCACCACCGAGCGGTTCGATTTTGATTACGTCTCCTGCATTTCCGACCCGGCGCGCGAGGCGGCCGACTGCGGCGCCCGGGTGCAGTTTTTCCCGGATCAGCCGCCCACGGCCGACGAAGGTTATTCCCTGCTGGCCGACAAGACGAGACTGGCCGGCCTCCAGGTGCCCGACCCGCTGGGCGGCGGGCGGATGCACGACCGGGTGCAGGCTGCGGCGCTGTTCCGGGAGCGGGTCGGGACTGAGAAGCTCATCGAGGGTTGGATCGAGGGCCCGTGCGCCGAAGCGGCCGACCTGCGCGGCATCAACCGCCTGATGACCGACTTCTTCGACGACCCGCCCTTTGTACGCGACCTGTTCGAGTTCTGCGTCGAGATGGGCTTGCAATTCGCCCGGGCCCAGTTCGAGGCGGGCGCGGAATTGATGGGCGTCGGCGACGCCGCCGCCTCGCTTGTCGGGCCGCAAATCTACCACGAGTTCGTACTGCCCTACGAGCGCCGTTTAGTCGACGGGCTGCACGCGATGGGCGCCCGCGTGCGGCTGCACATCTGTGGTAACATCGGGCGGATTGTCGAAGATATCGGCACGCTCGGCTGCGAACTGGTCGACGTCGACTCGATGGTCCCGCTGGCCCGCTGCCGCGAGGCGATGGGCCCCGACCAGGTTCTTACCGGGAACCTCGATCCGGTGAAGATACTCCGCAATGGCACGCCGGAGTCGATTAGCGAAGCGCTGCGCGAGTGCCATCGCCAGGCCGGCAACCGCTATATCGTCGCCGCCGGCTGCGAAGTCCCCCGCGACACCCCCGAAGCCAACCTGCGGGCGATGTGCGAGTTTGCACGGCAGACCACTCCGGCTTCTTCAGCATAATTACACACACATTCGACGTTCGATTTTCGCACCTCGATTCCCCGGACCGTTCACGGGGGACTATAGCAGGAGCCGTCGATGAAACCGGAAACTTTCCTTCGCGAAGCTCTTCTGTCGGCACCGGCCGCGGAAGCCTTCGCGTGGCATGCACGGCCGGGCGCCCTGGAGCGATTGCTGCCGCCCTGGGACGATGTGCGAGTGCTCGCGCGCACCGGGGGACTCGAGAACGGAGGGCGAGTTGAGCTTTCGATGCCTGTCGGTCCGCTACGAGTGAAATGGCTGGCCGAGCACTGCGACGTCGATCCGCCGCACCAGTTCCGCGACGTTTCGCTCCGCGGGCCGTTTCCGCTCTGGGACCACCGGCACCGCTTCGAGCCGCGCGGCGCAGCAGAATGTACTCTAGTGGACCGGATCGACTACGCCTGCCCCGGCGGCCCGCTGGGCCGCGCGCTGGGAAGCCGCCGTATGCGCCGCCAACTTGAACGGATGTCCCGCTACCGGCACGACACCACAGCCGCCGATCTGTTTATGCACGCCCAATACGCCGATCGTCCGCGGATGAAAGTGGCGGTTACCGGGGCCTCAGGATTGATCGGTTCAACGCTTCGCCATCTGTTGACCACCGGTGGGCACGAGGTGGTCCCTTTGCGGCGCGACGCCGAGAATCGCATCGACGCCTCGCCCGCCGAGGGGGCCGACGCCGTCATCCACCTGGCCGGCGAGAATATCGCCTCGCGCCGCTGGTCGGAGCGGCAGAAGCAGAAGATTCGCGACAGCCGCGTGGAAGTGACCGGCCGGCTGTGCGACGACTTGCTGAAACTGGCCCATCCGCCCAAGGCGCTTCTGGCGGCGTCGGCGGTGGGTTTCTACGGCAACCGGGGCGATGAGCCGCTACGTGAGACCAGCGCGCGAGGTGATGGGTTCCTGCCGGAGGTGTGCGTGGCGTGGGAAGAAGCGGCCCGTACCGCCCGCAATGCCGGCCTGCGCGTGGCCGCACTGCGGTTCGGCATGGTCCTCAGTCCGCGGGGCGGGGCGCTGCGGCTGATGTTGCCGGCATTCCGCTTCGGCGCCGGTGGGCGGATCGGGTCCGGCAAGCAGTTCATGAGTTGGGTCACGCTCGACGACGCCGTTTCGGCCATCCATCACGTATTGATGAACGACGGCCTAAGCGGCCCGGTCAACGTGGTCGCACCCCAACCGGTGTCCAATGCCGAGTTCACCAGAACCCTTGCCCGCGTGCTCCATCGCCCCGCGCTGGCTCCCGTGCCGGCTATAGCAGCGAAAGCCGCGCTGGGCGAGATGGCCGAAGCATTGCTGCTTTCCAGCCAGCGCGCTCTGCCTGGCGTTCTGGAGGAAACCGGCTACAGCTTCCGCCACCCGGAGTTGGAAACCGGACTGCGGCATTTGCTGGGACGATGGGAATAGCACGCAATGGGTACGGTGGGTGGTTCCGGCTGTCAGAGTAGGCGGGTTCACCCACGCGTCGGGGTTCAGTCTCCTTTGGGACGCTTCGTTTCAGCATGCTGGAACGCGAACTGCAACGGGCCTCCATGCTTCACTCCGCCATCCCTCGAACCCATCGGCAAATACTCTCAGGCAGCCGACCGCTATGGGCCACTTCGCCAAGGACGGAACAGGTGCAGTGAGCTTGTATCTCCGACAAGTTGTCGCTGACGCTCAGGTCGCCGGGGCGGGGTGAAGGGGTATTGAGGATGATGCCGGCGATGGGCAGCCGGCGGCGCTCGGCCACTTCGACGGTCAGAAGCGTGTGGTTGATCGTGCCCAAGGCGTTGCGGGCGACAATTACCAACGGTAAGCCGAAGTCGCGGGCCAGGTCGGCCATCAATTCCCGCTCGCCCAGCGGGCAGAGCAGCCCGCCGGCCCCTTCCACCAAAACGAAGTCGCTGCGGGCGGTCCAGTAGTCGAGCCCGGTGCGGAGCCGTTCCGCGTCGAGGTGCTTGCCCTCCGCCCGCGCGGCCAGGTGCGGGGCCAGGGGCGCGGCGAAGCGTTGGGGGCAAACGTGCTCAAGTCCCTCGGGACGGCCGGCTGCTTCCCACAAGGCCACCGCGTCGTCGGAAACCAGTGTGCCGGGCAACGCAGGATCGGACGCCGGGACGACCGTAGATCCGCTGGCCGCCGGCTTGTAGACACCCACACGGCATCCGGCGCGGACCAGTTCGGCGGCCAGCAGTGCGGCGACGTAGGTCTTTCCCACTTCGGTATCGGTGCCGGTAATGAACAAGCCGGTAGCCATGCTACGGACCCTTGACATAGAACAGAGCCAACCGGCCGCCGAGTTGCTCGGTGGATGCGTTGAGGGCAAGCGACTTCTGAAACTCAACGGGAGCCAGCCAGAAATATCGCCATGCCAGGCCCTCGGCCCGCCCGCTGAGGCTGGCCTGAAACTCGCCCGGTTGGCCCAACAGCAGGTCGAGGTTCGGGGCCTGCCAACCGTCTTGCGGTATCCCGTCAACGATCAATCCGCCAATACCCGGGTCGCTGCCTTCGGGCAGTTCAGATGCCAGCGCCACCAGCCGCCCGGCGCCTTCGTAGCGCGCGAGCGAATGGCCGCCCTCTCCGGCCGGCTGGAATACGCCGCGCAAACGCATCATGGCGGCCACCTCTTGCCCACGTTCTCCCTCGGCCGGCTCGAAGCATACTTCGAGCGAGATGTCCCGGATCGGCTCACTTCCCGTGTTCTTCAGCGAAAACGAAATACCGTTTCCGAACGGCATGGCCTGAGTCGATCCGAACCCATCCCGCGCGAAATGCACCAGGTTGTTGTAGTTCTTCGGTCCCGCCAAGCCGGCCAGCCAGAGGCGCACCGGGGTGGAGACAGCCGGCCCGGGCTCGCCGTCGACCGTCACTTCAAGCCACAAGCTGTCGTCGGCCAGCCATCGCTGATCGGCCCGCAACCGCACGTAGCGGACGATTCCCGCCCCGTTCAGCTCCAGGACCGGCACCGTAGTCCCCGGCGCGACGGTGGTTGGCTCCGAGGCGGGCCTTGGCAACACTTGCGTATTGCGATAGTCGCCGAAACTGCCCCTTGCATGCCGATAGGCAACGGAATCGAGCCAGCCGCGGGGAAGCTCCCGACCGCGGCCGGCAAAGCTCGTCACGCGGTAATCCGATGGAAACGTTACGTAGTCGATGCGGTACGCTGCCCGCCGTGCGCCGCGCAGGACGATTCGCAAGCTCTTTCTGTACGTCAGGCAGGTAATGACGGGGTTTGCATACGCGCTCATTCGCGGCAGCGGGCCCAGCAAGGCGGCGGCATCGGCCTCGATGCGCGGCTTGTCCTCGCCGTCGAAGTAGAACGCCATCCTTCCCTCGGGCGCGATCTGGGCGACGCGCACCACGGCGCCGGGACCGGTCAATTCAGCCAGCACGTGTTCGGTCGGATCATCGACCGCAAGGCCTCCACCGACCGTGCCCGTGACGATGCCATCGTCCTCGGCTAAGAGCCAGGGGTTCATCAGGCGGTCGACCACCTGGGCCGCTTGCTTCGGCGGGGGGCGGCGCCATGCGTCGAGCCCCATTCCTTCGGGCGCTTCGAGTACCATGACATTCCGGAACCGGGTCCAATGGCCGTGGTCCTGGAAGCCCAGCCAACCGCGCAGGTTCCGGTTCCGCAGTTCCGGATGATGCTCCGTGTTGTCGTGCTGAACCAGTTCGCCGTTTTCCCACGCCGTAATCATGTAGCCGTGTGCCTGGACGACCAGGTGATTCCATTGCTCCGACCTGTAGGCGATTGCCGCGGGCGGCATGTTTCCACAGATGGACATATGCCCGGCCATACTCAGGTTGGGATCGTCCCACATCTGCAATTCCATTCCGTCGCGAGTGGGCCAGCCCTCACGGGGCGTTCGGATGCCGAGGCCGGAGTTGGCGCCCTCCGCCATCTTGTATTCAAACGAGACGGTGTAGTTGCCGTAGTCCTTCTCGGTGCGCAGGTAATCACCGGCCTGCTCGGTGCGCACGATCTGGCCGTCCTCGACCCGCCACTTCGACAGATCGCCGGGCGTCCACCAGCCGGTCAGGTCGGTGCCGTTGAAGATGGGCTTGCCGGCCGGCTCGCGCACGCGCATGTCGGCCAGGGTTCCTTCGCCGGCGGCCAAGGCCAGGCCCAACCCGAACCGGCGCCGCGGGTCGACATCGACGGTCCATAACGGGCGTTCGTTGACGGTCAGTTCGAGCTTCCCGCCGGTACGGCGGAGCATGGCCGTGTGCCGGTCCCCGGCCTTTCGCTCGACTTTGCCGCCGGCGTCGAGCTGCGAATCGCCATCGGCCAGTTGCCCGCACCGGTCGCCTTCGCGCAGCATGATGGTGAGCCCGGCCCCGTTTGGCGCCTCGGGCAGCGAGAGCTTCCAGGCGCCGCCCTCTGAAAGGTCCCACTGCCAGCGCAGTTCAAACTCGCCGAAGAGGAACCCTGAAAGGAGCGGCGTTGCTTCCGCCGAGCCGCTAAGCACGCCCCCGGTCATGGTCCACCCGGCGGGCTCCGCCTCGCCGTGATCCCAGCCCAAGAGCGAATCGGGCCGGAACAGCCGCACGCCGAACGAATCACCGGCGGAAAGCGGGACCTGGCAGAGCAACACGGCGGATAGGGCCAGCGCGGAAAGCTTTGTCATGATGAACGTCTCTTGCGAGTGTTCTTACTGTGCAGCCATACACCGGAATACCACCGGGGACTCGGGGACAGGCTCGCATTCTTTTTCAAACAAGTCGTCGTGCAAGTGGCCACAATTGGCTGCTGGCTGACGGCCCCTGCCATTACCGCTTCGGTTTTGACCTCTTCGCAACAGCCGCTATGGCGTCCAGCATCTCACATACCTCGTTCGGCACGTCCTTCGGCTTCATAAGTCCGACCAATTCGTAGAACTGGCTCTTTCGCATGGCGAGTGGAATATCCATCTTCCTGGAGAACGCCCGAAACACTGGGGCCAAAACATCGTCGGACGCCTTCACGTCTGCAGACCATGGGTCCTGACTCTTCAACGTCTTGATCGCGTTTGACACCTCGGCAATCGCCTCCCGCATCGCCGTTATCCGGAAATCTTGCTCGGCCAAGGCGAACAGATCATTAGGTTCGCCGCTCGAAACGTATGCCATCAGGACAGCTTCCGTGCAGAAGTAGTTTTCAATCTCATTTCTGGACCACATCCGTTCCGTCAATCCCTGCGCGTCCTGCAATTCGGCATCTATCCGGTCAAACAGGGCGAGACCCACCAGATCTGTTTTTGCTTCGCGCAAGCCATGGAAATGTTCGCGTGCCCGTTGCGGCAGATTTGTAGCCACGTAGTGCACGAAGGGAGCATCGAGGCATTTCTTGGCCGGATGACTGAGAAGATCAGCAAAGGCTTGAAGAATGGCCAGATCCGTCGCGTCTTCCACGTACAAAACCCACCCTTTTTGCTCCGCCTGGTAGTAGTGCTCGAAACCGATGTCCTTGAGTACTTTGAGTACTTGGCTGCTGCGATCGGTCAGGGAGTGAGGTTGGCCTACAAATGCGACGACTCTTCCCCGCGTGGCGGCCTCATTCAGCACGACCTCGGAATGGCTTGCCGCAACGATTTGCGAACGCTGAGCCTGAGCGACATCCGTAATGAGGTTGTAGGTTTGGCGCTGACGTAGAATCTCAAGATGCGCGTCCGGCTCATCCAGAAGCAGCACGGAATGGGGGTTGGCGTACAGGTGCGCCAGTAGTAGCAGCGTTTGCTGTAAGCCGCGGCCGGAACACGATAGGTCAAAGACTTTGTCGTTTGGCTCTCGGTACTGCATCGTGATTTCGGCAGTTGCCTCCCGGAATTGCGGGTCTAGAAGCTCAACTCCAAAAAGGGATTTGATGTGGCCGACGATTTCGTGCCACTTGGTAGCCAAGGCATCATCAGAGAATATGCGATAGCACAGGTTGCGCAGAACTTCGGCAGTCTGCCCTTGCCCCAAAAGGACGCCGATCTCGCCGGGTTGCTTCAGATGCTCTCGATCTGCAAGCCCTGACATGGGGGGCAGGAAGGCGACGGTCATTGGCTCTCCAAGGTCGGGCACCGGCATCCGCTCCGGGCTCTTCTCCTCGCTCAACCTCAGTGGTCGACAGTAAAAGGATTCCTCATTAGCGTAGTCGAACTCCAGGCCGCACGACCATGTCCTGCCTAGGTTGACTCCTTCCACGATGATGTCGATGCGGATGTTCTGTGTCTTGAGGGTCTTACCACGGCCGCTCATACTACGCACATGCAGGTCGTGCCATAGGAGATTCGCATCGGGGACGGGAATCGAAATGAGGTCGCGCCGGTTGATCGCCAAACCGATACGCTTCTCTCTCGACGACTTCACGCCACGGCGTGCAATCCACTGCCTGTACCCAATATCCCACAAAGCAAGCGCCTGAAGTGCCGTCGTCTTCCCGGAGTTATTCGGGCCGATCAGAACCACGCTCTCGCCAAGGTCAATCGTCGCTTCTTCGAACCGCTTGAAGTTGCGCATTGTCAGTCTTGTGATCATGGCATCATCCTCTCTTGTCGAGACCTAAAGCCTTCGCCTCTTGGCACAAGTCGTGGAGCAACTCCTTCATGTGTACCTCGCGCCACTTGACACTCAGATCGCCGAAGAAAGCGCAGTAGAGAAGAGCGGCGAACACAGAGTCGATCCTTCCTGCCGCGTCTTGGCGATCGTCGGCCATAGCGAGTGAAGGATAGAAAACTGCTTTCACCACGGAGTTTAAGCGTAGCAGGGAGAAACTGGCAAGTCAATGGGGTGCCATTGACACAGGGCGACTCTTTGGGCAGCTCAGACACCGGGTGACTGTATCCTTTGCTCGCAGTAGAGAGGATTGCCCGCGCCGCCACCCCGAGAACGGTTCCCCTACGCGAGCTACTGCCCCTTGACGTAGAACAGAGCCAACCGGCCGCCGAGTTGCTCGGTGGATGCGTTGAGGGCAAGCGACTTCTGAAAGTCGACGGGCGCAAGCCAGAAGTACCGCCATGCCATTCCGCCGGCGCGTCCGCTCAAGCTCGCCTGAAACTCGCCCGACTGGCCGAGCAGGAGGTCGAAGTTCGGCGTCTGCCAGCCGTCCTGCGGCGCGCCGTCAACGTTTAGCTCGGCCACGCCGAACTCATCGCCTTCGGGCAACTCGCACGCGAGTGCCACGAGCCGTCCGGCGCCTTCCCATCGTGCAAGTGAGTTCCCGCCTTCTCCGGCAGGCTGGAACACGCCGCGCAGCCGCATCATGGCGGTCACGTCCTTGACGCGTTCTCCTTCGGCCGGCTCCACGTTCACTTCCAGCGAAATGTCTCCAATGGGTTCGTCGCCCGTGTTCCGAAGTGTGAACGATATGCCGTTGCCGAACGGCATGGCCTGGGTCAATCCCGATCCATTCCGGGTGAAATGGACCAGATTGTAGTAGTTTCTCGGGCCTGCCAGGCTGGCCAACCAGAAACGAACCGGAGCCGACACGGCCGGTTCCGACTCGCCGTCGACCCTGACGTCCAGCCAGAGGTTGTCGGTCTTCAGGAGTGAGTTGTCCATGCGGAACCGCACATAGCGGACAATCCCCGCCCCATCCAGTGTCAAGACGGGCTCTGCCGCCCCGGGCGCCAAGGTTGTTTGCTCCGACTCGAACCTCGGCAGCACGCCCGGGTTGCGATAGTCGGCGAAACGGCCCTTCAGGTGCCGGTACACGACAGAATCGGGCCAGCCGCGGGGAAGCTCATCGCCCCGGCCGGTGAAGGTCACGATCCTATAGTCTGCCGGGAAGGTCACGTAATCGATCCGGCAGGCAGCCTGCCTGGCGTCGCGCAGGACGATCCGCAGGCTTTTCGCATACGTCAGGCAGGTGATGAGCGGGTTTTTATATTCGCTCATTTGCGGCAGGGCCCCCAGCAAGGCGTCGGCGGCGACCTCGATGCGAGGCTCTTCCTCGCCGTCGAAGTAAAACGCCAGCTTGCCCTCCGGCGTGCCTTGAGCGATGCGCACTACCGCGCCCGGGCCGGTCAACTCGGCCAACACATGCTCGCCCGGCTCGTCCTGAGCGATCTCTCTGTTGACCACGCCCGTACCGATACCGTCATCGGCGGCGAGCAGCCACGGGTTCATCGCCCGATCGATCACGTGGGCGGCTTGTTTCGGCGGCGGTTTGCGCCACAGATCCAGTCCGGTTCCCTCGGGCGCCGTGAGCAGGTTGATGTTCCGGAAGCGGGTCCAGTTGCCGTGATCCTGGAAGCCGAGCCATCCGCGCAGGTTCCGGTGCCGGAGTTCCGGGTGGTGTTCCGTGTTGTAGTGCTGGACAAGTTCACCGTTTTCCCACGCAGTGATCATGTAGCCCTCGGCTTTGACCACCAAGTGATTCCACTGCTCTGACCGGTGCGCGATGGCCACTGGGGGCAGGTTGCCGTAGATCGACATTTGTCCGCCTTTGCCCATGCTCGAACTGTCGAGCATCTGCAATTCCATGCCGTCGCTCGACGGCCAGGCATCGCGCAGCGTGCGCAACCCGAGGCCGGAGTTGGTGCCTTTTTGCATCTGGTAATCGAACGAGACGGTGAAATTGCCGTACTCCTCATCCGTTCGAAGGTAGTTTCCGGCCTTCTCGGTGCGAACGATCTGGCCGTCCTCGACGCGCCACTTCGACAGGTCGCCGGGCGTCCACCAGCCTGTCAGATCGGTGCCGTTGAAGATGGATTCGCCGGCCGGCTCCTGCACTCGCATGTCGGCCAGCGTCCCTTGGCCGGCGGCCAAAGCCAGCCCCAACCCAAACCGGCGCTGCGGCTCGATGTCGACGGTCCACAACACCGCATCGTTGACGGCCAATTCCAGTTTCCCTCCGGCACGGCGGAGCACGGCCGCGTGCCGGCCTTCGGCCTTTCGTTCGACCTTGGCGCCGGCGTTGAGTTGCGTATCGCCATCGGTCAGTTGGCCGCACTGTTCGTCCTCGCGCAGTACGATGGCAAGGCCCGGTCCGCTCGGCGCCTCGGGCAACGAGAGCTTCCAGGCGCCCCCGTCCGAGACGCTCCACTGCCAACGCAGTTCGAAATCGCCGAAGACGAAC
Organism: Thermoguttaceae bacterium; assembly: GCA_034005525.1. Classification (GTDB taxonomy): domain Bacteria; phylum Planctomycetota; class Planctomycetia; order Pirellulales; family Thermoguttaceae; genus PWXP01. The sequence goes on from JAVEUP010000010.1 coordinate 27,872, forward strand.
CCTGAAAGGAGCGGTGTTGATTCGGCGGTGCCGTCGAGGACATACTCGGCCATCGTCCACCCGGCGGGCTCCGCCTCGGCATGATCCCAGCCCAACAGCACATCGGGCCGGAACAGCCTGACGCCGAATGAATCATCGGCGGCAAGCGGAACGGTGCAAAACAACGCAACAAACACGGCGAGCCAGGAAAGCCTTCTCATGGTTGTCATCTCTTGGTTAGACTTCAAGGAATTCGTCAATCGCCTCACGCATAACGCCGCGGTCGGGATCGGTACCGGTCCACAGGGCGACGGCTTCGGCTACCTGCTCGACATACATGCTCAGACCTTCGATGGTGCGGCAGCCATGCTCGGCCGCTTCACGAATGAACCGGGTGTCGGGTGGATCGGCTGTCATGTCGGCGACGACCGTCTCCTTTGACAGCGACTCGATGCAAAGCGGCACGCGCGAGTTCGGGTCTTCACGGCCGATCGTGGTGGCATGGACGAGGATACCGGTTTCGGGCGGCAGCTCCAGGTCGGCTTCCCACGGCGCCGCGACGACATCGAGTTCGAACTTCGCCTTCAGCAACTCGGCCAGTGCACTCGCCTGCACGACATTCCGGCCATGAATAGCGATCTGTGCGGGTCGCAGCCGAGCCAACTCGCACGCTGCGGCCCGCGCCGCTCGGCCGGTTCCCAAGACCACCACGCGGCGATCCGCCGGATCGATCACACGGCGCAGGGCGGCAACAAGCCCACGGCCCTCGAAGTTGTCGCCCAGCAGGGCATCGCCCTCGCGATACACCACGTTCAGCGCGCCGACCACTTCGGCCGTTTCTCCGCAACGGTCCAGTAATGGCAGTACGGCCTCCTTGTGGGGATGGGACACGTGGCCGCCAATGAAGCCCATGGCCCGCATCCCCCGAATGGCATCGGCCAGACCCTCCGGCTTCACCTCGACGGTGTGGTATGCCCAGTCGATATCGTGGTGTTCAAACGCCTGCTCGACCATAAACTCGGTGGGATTTCCGCCGGGACGATCCGAAAGCAGGACGAGGATAGGCTGGACGGATTGGCTGGTCACGGGCGAGATTCCGAAAGCGATCCTGGTGGGAGGCAGCTAGTGCTTTGCCAAACGTCAGCCGTGGAGTAAGCATTTGCTTGCCAAAGCATCTGAGCCCGCCACCGCAAACTGGAAGGTTACATCACGTTTGCGGGACCCCAATAACTTGGCTTTGACGAAGCACCAAGTGGCAATCCCTCAATCTTAGCGAAAATCGCCAGGAAACGCAACTCACTCACTTTCCAAACAACACCGATACAGCCGTCAAGGCCGCAAGCCGCCGGAATAAGCCCAAGGTCATGCCGTTCTGCCTCCGAATCGCGTAGGTCGGTTCGTCTGAAGTCCCGGGTTTCATTATACCGCCGTACCTGTTCACATGGGACTGTCGCCTCTGCATGCACCCGCAAAGGACTGGCTCCGCCGCTACCCGCGAAGGCTGATAGACAACCAATGTGCTGTCCTCGGAACCGGATCGGGCGAATCCGACAGATATGACCTATCTTCGCGCGATGCCCTCTGCAAGAATTGACTGAATTCCTACCCATCGGCGTGCCGACACGTAATGCGAGGCGCTTTTCTAGCATGCCACCCATTGCGTTGAGGAGGGTCACTTTGTCTGCCCTGGAAACCCTTCAGGTCCTCTACCACTGCTATCTAGCCGCGCCAAGCTCGGATCGGGTGCTATACCAGGCAATCCGGCGGAACAGGGCAAGGAGAATCCTGGAACTGGGTATTGGCACCGGCAGTCGGGCGGCGCGCTTGATCTGGATGGCCCAACGCTACCACGCGCCCGACGAAGTCCGCTACGTCGGGCTCGATCCCTTCGAGGCGCGAACTGCTCGCGATGGGCCCGGAATCACTCTGCGGCTCGCCTATCGCATGTTGCGGACGACGGGCGCGAAGGTCCGGTTGCTGCCGGGTGACCCGCTTGCTGTGCTGGCGCAGGCGGCGAATCATGTCGGCACGGTCGATCTGGCTGTCTTCTCCGCGCGACTCGACCCCTCGGTTCTGGCGGAAACGTGGTACTATGTGCCACGACTGCTACACCCGCAAAGCGAGGTGTTTGTCGAGACCCAATTGCCGGCCAGCCGCCGGGCAATGCGGCGGGTCGCACCGGACGAAATAGCGGCTTTGGCCGCCACCCGCCGCAAGGCTGCGTAGGTCACGGCAGTCGATCCGCGGGCCGTCTTTGTGTAAGATGGCTTAGTGCCATGAGCGACGCCTCACGATCTCAACGCGGATTCTCGCCCACGGACGCCACGCTCGATGCGCCCGGCGCCGCAGACACCCCCTCTATGGAGTCAGTGGAGCCAGCGGCGGGCGAGGGTGTGGCCGCGCGCATTGCGTTGATCGAAGGTTCCGGGCCGCAGCTCACCCAGGAAATCCAGAGCTTGCTCCGACGCAGGCTCCGCCTGGCCACCATCGTCTTGGCTGCGGGTTTCGCCGTCTTCCTCCTGCTGCACGCGGCATTGTTTCTGCCGGCCAACCCGGTGGGGGTGTTCTTCCTGGTTTTCCATATCGTGACGACCGTGGCCCTGGCCGGCGTGGCCGTAGTCATCTGCCAGCGATGCGAGGTCTCGCTCGGGTGGCTGCGGTTTTACGAGCTTACTACCTTTGGATTGCCCACCGCCTTTCTGTTGACGTTCCAGTATCTCGACGTCCATCGCAGCGCGATCCAGGGGTACTTGGACTTCCCGATCGGCGGTTGGCTGGTAATGATCTACACCTACGCGCTATTCATTCCCAATACGATCCGGCGCGCAACCATCATTATTGCGTTGATGACACTGATGCCCGTCGCGCTGCTCCTCGCGCAAGTGTCCTTCCAACCGGTGGTGGGCGCCGCCGCATCGGGCGTGGACATTCTGGCAATGATCCTTCTGTTGCTGCTGGCCGCCGTGGGTAGTGTGTTCGGAGTCGACACCATCGGCTCCTTGCGCCGCGAGGCGTTCGAAGCGAGACAGCTAGGACAGTATCGGCTGAAGCAACTTATTGGCGCCGGCGGAATGGGCGAAGTGTATTTGGCCGAGCATAACCTCCTGAAACGCCCCTGCGTGATCAAACTGATCCAGCCGGCAAAGGCGGGCGATCCCCGTACGCTCGCCCGATTCCAACGCGAGGTCCGGTCTACGGCCAAGCTGAGTCACTGGAACACCGTCGAGATATTCGACTACGGACATACCGAGGACGGCACCTTCTACTACGTGATGGAGTACCTGCCGGGCATGAGCCTGGCCGAGCTGGTTGACCGATTCGGCCCCTTGCCACCGGAACGGGCAATCCATTTCCTTGGCCAAGCGTGCGATGCTCTGACCGAGGCCCATGCCGTCGGGTTGATCCATCGCGATATCAAGCCGGGGAACATCTTTGCCGCGCAACGCGGCGGTGCGTACGACGTGACCAAGTTGCTCGACTTCGGACTGGTCAAGCCGATTGCCGACGACGAGCACTCCATTCAACTGACGATGGAGGGTTCGATTACCGGCAGTCCCCTGTTCATGTCGCCGGAGCAGGCCACCGGCGACGGTCACCCGGACGTCCGGAGCGACATCTACTCGCTGGGCGCGGTCGGCTACTTCCTGCTGACCGGCCGGCCGCCGTTCGAGGGCGATCGGGCGATCAAGGTGATGATTGCGCATGCGCATCACGACGTTGTCCCCCCCTCGCAGCATGTGCCGACGATTCCCCGGGATCTCGAGCAGGTGATCCTTCGCTGCCTTGAGAAGGAGCCCTCCCGCCGTTACCAGACTGCCGCCGACTTGGCCAAGGCTCTCCGCCGGTGCCAGGCGGCTGGCGACTGGACCTTCGCCGATGCCGCCCAGTGGTGGAATGCCTCCGACACCGGACGGGGGTCTTGCAAAACGGAGGCCGCGAACTGACAATTCCCCTAGCGCGGACTATTCGTGATGATTGCCCTTTAACAAACCGAGTTTCACAATGCCGCTGACCATGTTCGAGAAGATCTGGGCGGACCACGTGGTCCACGATGAACCCGGAAAGCAAACGATCCTGTATATCGACCTGCAACTTGTCCACGAGGTCACCAGTCCCCAGGCGTTCGAGGGACTCCGGCTGGCCGGCCGGAAGGTGCGACGTCCGGAGAAGACTGTGGCCACGGTGGACCACAACGTGCCTACCACCGATCGCTCGCTACCCATTGTCGACGCAATTTCCGCGCAACAGATCGACACGCTCCGGAAGAACTGCCGAGAGTTCGGCATCCGCCTGTACGACCTCAACGACGTGCGGCAGGGCATTGTCCACGTGATCGGGCCGGAGTTGGGGCTCACGCAGCCGGGCATGACCATCGTTTGCGGCGACAGCCACACCGCCACGCACGGCGCCTTCGGCGCGCTGGCGTTCGGAATCGGCACCAGTGAGGTCGAGCACGTACTGGCCACGCAAACTCTGCTGCAACACAAGCCCAAAACGCTCGAACTGAGAGTGGACGGAGCCCTTGCCCCCGGCGTTACAGCCAAGGACATGATCCTGTACCTGATCGGCCGCATCGGCACCAGCGGCGGACAAGGTTATTGTGTCGAGTACACCGGCGAGGCCGTCCGCGCCCTGTCGATGGAAGAGCGGATGACCGTGTGCAACATGTCGATCGAAGCGGGCGCCCGGGCCGGTATGATCGCGCCGGATGAGGTCACCTACGAATACCTGCGCGGACGGCCGTTCGCGCCGGATGATTTCGACGCCGCCGTCGAGCGATGGCGCCAATTAGCCACCGATGCCGGCGCCGAGTACGACCGCTCCGAGCGGTTTAGCGCCGCCGACATCGAGCCGCAGGTGACTTGGGGCACGAACCCGGCCCAGGTGACCGGCGTCGGTGGAAAGGTGCCCGATCCAGCCGCCTTCGGCGACGCTGCACTTCAGAAAGCAGCCGCCGCTGCTCTGGGGTACATGGACCTGAACCCCGGCACGCCCATCGTCGACATCCCGCTGGACCGCGTGTTCATCGGCTCATGCACGAACGGGCGCATCGAGGATCTGCGCGCCGCCGCCACGGTGGCTCGCGGCTACCGTGTTTCCGGCCGGGTCGGGGCCATGGTCGTGCCCGGCAGCGGGCTGGTCAAGCAGCAGGCCGAGGCCGAAGGGCTGGACCGCATCTTCATCGACGCCGGCTTTGAGTGGCGCGAGCCGGGTTGCAGTATGTGCCTGGCCATGAATCCCGACAAGCTGGCCCCGGGCGAGCGATGCGCCGCGACGACCAACCGCAACTTTGAGGGGCGGCAAGGCAAAGGCGGCCGAACCCACTTGGTCTCGCCCACCATGGCCGCTGCCGCCGCCATTGAAGGCCGATTCGTCGACGTGAGAAACTGGCGGTACAAGTAGGCCACCCGACGTCGGGACTTGGGTCTAGCCCTTCTGCCGGCACTCGGCGCACGTGCCGGTAATGAACACGCGGTGACCGGCGACTTGAAAGTCGTATTCCTCGGCGACCTGTTCGCAAAGCCGCTCGATCTGCTTGCTGTGGAACTCGATCAGCCGGCCGCAGTTCTGGCAGTGGAGGTGGTCGTGCCGGGGATAACCGTAGTCGTGCTCGTACACACTGCGCCCCCGGAGCGTCATGGCCCGCAACATGCGGGCCTCGACCAATTCGCCCAGCGTGCGGTAGATGGTCGGCCGGCTGACCTTGCGCGCCGCGATGAGCGGGCGAAGGTGGTCGATCAATTCTTCGGCGTCGAAGTGATCGTGGTGACTGAACACCATCTCGACGATCAACTGGCGTTGGCGCGTCAGCCGCTTGCCCCGGCCCTGCAGGAACTGCGTAAAGCGCTCAGTGGGCGCGAGCTTGACATCGACCGATCCGAGCGAAAAGCTGTCCGGCATGACGTAGCCAGGCTAACCGAGTTCGTCGAGCAGCCGCTCGACGGCGACATCGAGCTTCTGCTGGGTTTCGTACGTGCCCGCGGCAAGTTGGGCCCGGATTTGGTCGACCCGATCCTGACGCACGTCGGGCACGTGCTTGACCTGATCGACCAGGCGCGCCGCCTCGGCCGCCTTGCTGCCGGCGTCGGAAATGCTTAGCTCGTCGCCCGCGATCGGGCGTCCGGAAGCGGGGGATTCCCTCAGTTCCCGCCCGTGATGAGGCGGGGTGATCGACTGAGGACCATGCAAATGAGCAGGACCGTAAACGTGCATCAGATTAGTCTCCTCGCGCGAGGCCGTGTTCCATCCTTGAAAGTCTACCTCGTCGTCCGTCGGCGTCGCGTGTGGCATCCGTCACGACATGCAAAGCAAATGGGGCGTATAAAGACGCATGCATTGATGTCATCGGATGCTCGCTTGCCGGCAGATTAGGACAAACCACTTGCGCCCGCTTGGTAACGAATTGCGCCCATCGATCATCTGTATCGCCTTTGACGATCGAGGCTTACTGGCCGTGTTGCGTCATCCAAACAACCGTTGTGTTTTGGCAACGCCGACCAACCTCCCTGAGGCCGATACAAACCAATCCGGCACAATGCATCGGGAATCGGACCCGGCCACCTATCCATTCTGGACCGGATTCCGCTGAAAACCAACCCCCATTGTGTCGGTCTTGGACTATGTACGCAACGCACCCCTCACAGGTTCGTCAAGTAGTTCAAATGCCGCATGGCGCATGACGCTCCTGGCAACAACAGCCCGAGCGTCCACTACCCTCAACGATCGCGGATTATAGGCAGAGTTCGGAGAATGGACAAGGGCTATCTTGCGGGCAAGTTCGTGGGGTGGTGGGGATCGCGGTCGCTCGCCGTCCCAATCCACACGACTTGCCCTAGCGGCAACCCCTCCCGTGGGCTGTATTGGCCTGTGTAGGTCAACGACCCGAAAGCACGATCCCGATTATTCTAACAACGACAGAGGGTCGCCAAAGTATTTTTCCTCCAGGGCCGTGGTGCTCGGACGGGAAAACACATACAATAAGGTTTTGCGTCTAGTGATGGTTCACGGGCGGCTGGTCCGGCTTGCCCGACAGGGCAGATATCCTGTCTTCTGGAACAACGGATCAGCCACGAAGGCAGGACGGTCCCCTTCCTTTACGACTGTGGAGGCCGTCCGAGTTGCCGCCCCGTGAATGGGTATCGCGATCGTAAACTCACTGCTGGTAGTCATATCACGATGAATCTTTCTCATCCGGTCGAAGGATCCGCCGCGGCCCGCGAGTTGAACCGCCACGAACGTCGCAAGGACGGTGCCCAAATTGTGCATGGCCTAACCGAAGGTCTGGATGCCTTGCGGGACGCGTTCTATCTGCGTATCCACCGCGACGTCCAACAGACGGTGGGCCACGACTCCATGCTCATGCCTGTCTCGCAACTGAAGGCCGAGCAGCAGACGGAGGAGGCCATTGAGGTGTACCATACCGCCGAAGCCGCCGCGGCCGCAGCCCGGCATGGTTACTCGGCCGGTTCAGACGATTGGTTTCTCATATGGCTGGCAGGGCTGCGGCTGGGTGAACGGGCCTCCGTGCCCGAGGTTCGCCAAAGGCTGTCCGATTACTTCGACCAGACATCCGAGCAGCGGGCATTGTCGCTGACCAACGCTTTGGCCGTCGTATTGCCCGAGTCGATGAAGGCGCCCCTGGTGCTCTTCCGCCTCGCGCCGCTTGCCGTGGAGATTGCCACCGCCCTGGCATTTAGCGACCAGGCCACGGCCGCCGCCGTGCGCCGCGAACAGCTTACCCTCCTGCCGCCGATCGGCTACTGCCAGGACTGTCATGGCGAGGTGCTGGCCCTCGGCCAACAGTGTCAGGTGTGCGGCAACCCGCTGTGGAAACACAAATGGCTTACTGCAATTGACTAATCGCTTGGTGAGCGAGATACCGGTCCACATGTAGGCGAGTCTCTCCGAGACTCGTATTCAGTGTTTCGGAGAAACGCTGCTACCGCGAATGTCTTCATGCCGCTCCCCTTGGCCATGCACCGCGGAGCGGCGGAGCGTCGCCCGGACCCTTCCGGTCCACCCCCCTATCCGATTCCCCTTCGACGCCTCCTGCCGAAGGCGGCGCACGCGATGGCTGCCGTAAACAGCATGATCCCGGTTCCCGGCTCAGGAATCGTGATGGCCAGAATCTGATTGCGGTAGACGGAAAGGTCGGCCATGAACGTTTGATTCCCAAACACGGCCGTGTTCACACCTCCCGGCTGGCCGGAAATCGTGGCGACACCAAGCATGATGCCGAGCAGTTCCCATTGGCTGCCGTTCGTATAGAACACGCCGCCTCCCGAGTCGCCTGCGACCGCTTGGGCCTCATATTGCAGGCCATTCTGGTCAAACTGGGTGAGGAAGCCGTGTGTGCCCAAACTGAAAACTCCGGTCTGCTCGATCAGGTTGTTGCCCCAGCGAACACCTTTTGTCGGTGACGTCTGGTACCCCTCATAATCGTATGGATCCGATGACGTTACCTCATTCCAGCTTCCGTCCCAGTATGTCGGGTCGGGCATATTGTCTGAATTCGCGTCGAAGGGTAGTCGCCCATTTCCAATCATGGTTACTTGGCTACCGACCAATGGAAGCCATGATGCCAGGCTGAGCGAAGGGAGGCCCGGATCGCCGTCGATCCGAAAGAGTCGCAGGTCGGTGGTTGAACTGTCGGGATTGGTCAATTGTATGCTCTGAACCACATTGTACGAGGTTGCGCCCCAAGTGAACGCCGTACTGGTGACATGCCACGCGGAAAGCGCCCACTGATTGCCGATATAAACGGCAGTGCCACCACCCGAACGCCCGACGTTCGCGAACCCCGGGTCATCCGGAGGGGCGGTGCTATTAAGCGTGGTGGACGAAACAACCACCGCCAGGCTCGCCTGCCCCAAGGCAATCGCCGCAGCAAAGGCAACTGCTGCGACCAGGCGGCGCAAAGTGATTCCAAGGTTGATTCTCATGGTCGACCTCCAACCAACGGGAAAACCATTCGGCAATTGGAATCCGTTCACAAGCGACGGTCGCAATGCTCGCGGCACAAAAGGTGATCTGCCCAATCGGTGAGCCGATCCGCCGCGAAATGGGACTGTCCCTCTTGCATGCAGCCAACACGGAAAACTGCCTGCGACGCTGCCCGGTGAACAGTTACGGCAATTGGAATCCGTGCGGACAACCGCACAGACGCCCACTCATTTCTATGCTACCTGCGTGTGACTTTCAGGTCAAGCAAGTTGCGAAGAAACTGCAGCATACCCCCGGCTGGAGGGCCTATAAGGCGATTGTTTCTGGCAGACGAACACGAAGCTTGACCTGTTGGCCGATGGCCGTTGCCGGGACAGCCACCAGTCGCGCAGCCTCAGCAGCTTTCCGCACGATGAGCAGCGGTAACAGTAGCTTTGCCCCAGCATTCCCATGAAGAGGAAGACCGGCTTGCCGCATTCGCAACGATGCCGGATGCCGTGGATTCGCCAGTTGAACCAGAAGATGGCAGGAACCAGGGCCGGCGGCAGGACGGCCAAGGCAGTGTACACCGCGTTACCCCACCAACCATGCTGGACTCCCGCCCAAACGGCAACAGACAGCAGCATCGGCAGGCCGATCAACAGGGCAAGGAACATGAGAATCCGTCGCCGGTTTCGAGCAGGCGTCGGAACGTCCGCGAACATGCCGACCAGCTTCTCTCCCGCCTGCTGCCTCAAGTCGTGGCCGCAATGGCTGCAGCCTTTTCGGGTGGCAAGACCAGACCCTCCTGGCAGAACGCCGCTTCCGGCCGGTACATTAGTCGGCATAATGATGGGTAGCCTCTTTCAAGGCTCGCCAAGATCGCGCAACAATCACCGGGAGGACATTGCTATGTTGGAACTGATCTACTTTCTGTTGATCGGTCTTGCGGCAGGGTGGCTGGCGGGACAGTTCATGAAGGGCCGCGGGTTCGGCCTCGTCGGGAACCTTGTCGTCGGCGTCATCGGGGCCGTTCTGGGCGGGTTCCTGTTTCGACTTGTCGGACTGGCCGCTACCGGCCTGCTGGGCAGTCTGATCTGTGCGACCGTGGGCGCCATTGTGCTGTTGTTCCTGCTGCAGAAGTTTGGAAAGAGAATATGACGCTCTCCGTTCGTAGGGGACTGCCGCGTTCGCATGCTGCGGAAAAGACTATCCACGCCGCCACCCCGTGAACGGTTACAAACCTAATGGCCCTCATTTACCTTGAACCGCTGCCTCGCCGGGCGTCGAAGGGCGACGTCCTCGCCCTGCTCAATCGGACCGGCGGCCTGGACCGACGCCGCGTGGGACGGATTGAACTGCGGGGTCGCCGGGCCGTGGTCGAGGTGCCCGACGGCTGGGAAACGCGGCTGGTGAAGGCCCTCGACGGCTGCCAGTTCGGCGATCGGCGGATCCGCGCATGGACTGCCTCGGCCGCGGCCGACCACGGCGACGAGGATCATTTCGGGCAGCTTGGCCGGCTGTTGGATATGGAAAGCCGTGCCGAGGCCCAGCGCGCGGCCGAGCAGGCTCGGCGGCTTGGCCCCGAGGAGGCGCAGCAGGCGGGCACCACGCTGGTCGACCTGGTTGTCAAGGACGAGCAGGCGGGCCTGGGAGGGCGATATCTCGTCGAGCTTGGCAAGCCCGGCCGCACGCCACTGCCCTGGACCCGGCTCGACGTGGGCAGCCCGGTGGTCCTGTCGCCCAACAAGCCCGGGCGGGAAACCCCGCATCAAGGTGTCGTGAGCGAGAGGAGCGAGCAGGCCATTTGCGTCGCGCTCGAGCGGCTGCCCGACGATCTGGCCGACCACAAGGCGTGGCGCGTCGACCAGTCGTTCGACGACGCGGCGGTCGAGCGGCAGCGGGCCGCCCTCGAACAGGCGCGGCTCGCACGCGGCGATCGCTTCGCCATCTTGCGCGACGTGCTGGTGGGCCGCCGGCAGCCGGAGTTCGGCGTCGATCCGGAGGTTCGGCCGCTGGACCGCGGCCTGAACCCGGTCCAGCGCGAGGCCGTGCAGTTCGCACTTTCCGGCCGCGACGTCGCGCTCATCCACGGGCCGCCGGGCACCGGCAAGACGGTTGCCGTCGTGGAAGTCATTCGGCAGGCGGTGCGCCGCGGGCGCAAGGTGTTGGCCTGCGCCCCGAGCAACCTGGCCGTCGACAACCTCTTCGAGCGGCTGCTGGGCTTCGGCGAGCGTGTGGTCCGGCTGGGCCACCCTGCCCGCGTGCTGCCCGAATTGCGGGAACACACGCTCGACCTGCTGGTCGAGCGGCACCGGGAGGTGCGGCTCGCGCGGAAGTTCGTCAAGCAGGCGATTGCGTTGTTCCGCGAGGCCGACCGCCACACGCGGGCGGCGCCCAAACCGGGCGCACGGCGGCAGCTCCGCGAAGATGCCCGGTCGCTCCTGGCCGACGCGCGGCGTATGGAAACGCAGGCGGTCGACAGCATCCTCGACTCCGCCAGCGTGCTCTGTGCGACGACCACGGCGCTGGATAGCCGGGTCCTCGGCACCAGGCGCTTCGACCTGGCCGTGATCGACGAGGCCTGCCAGAGCACGGAGCCGGGCTGCTGGATACCGCTGTTGCGGTCCGACCGCGTGGTGCTGGCGGGCGACCATTGCCAGTTGCCGCCCACCGTGGTCAGCCGGGAAGCGGCGGCCGGCGGATTCGGCGTCAGCCTCTTCGAGCGGCTGCTGGCGCTCTACGGCCCGCCCATCGCCCGCCGGCTCGCCGTGCAGTACCGCATGCACGAAGCCATCATGGGTTTCTCGTCCAACGAGTTCTACGAGGGCGAACTCGAGGCCAGCCCATCGGTCCGCGGGCATCTGCTGGCCGACCTGCCCGACGTCACGGACACCCCGCTGACGCGGTCACCCGCCGAGTTCATCGACACGGCCGGCGCCGGTTTCGACGACGCGATAGAGCCGGACGGCGAGAGCCGGCTAAACCGTCAGGAGGCCGAACTGGCGCGGCGCAAGGTGCAAGAGCTGCTGGACTGCGGCGTGCGTCCCGCCGACATCGCCGTCATTGCTCCATACGCCGCTCAGGTGCGTCTGCTGCGAGAACTATTGCCTGTGCCGGGCCTGGAGATCGACAGCGTCGACGGTTTCCAAGGCCGCGAGAAGGAGGCCGTAGTCATCTCTCTGGTCCGTTCCAACCCGAAAGGTGAGATCGGCTTCTTAAGCGACGTGCGCCGCACGAACGTCGCACTCACCCGCGCTCGCCGTAAGCTGCTGGTCATCGGCGATGGCGCCACCCTAGGCCGCGACCCGTTCTACGAGCGAATGCTCGATTATTTCGAGCGACTCGGCGCGTACTGTACGGTATGGGAGCAAGGTGGCGTTTGAGAACGCGCCGCGGGCGCACGACCGTTCTGACCTTAGTCACGCAACCGGTCCCAACCTATCCCTGCCGACTGGTTTTTGGCCATTCACCGGCAAGGCCAGCCTTTCCCTGCTGGCGACGTCACTGCCGGCAACTTGGTCGCAGCAGGAACTCAACCAGACCCTCAGGAATACAAGGGGCGGTATACCGGCGTCGCAAGCCCGCCCACCTAAGACCAAGCGTTAGAGACACAGGAACCCCCCAGGCCACACAGGATGACCACCGTCACAGAAATCGCCGGTGTTCGTTTGCTGCCCCGTACTCTGCCTTGGGTGCAACAACGAAGGCATCGTCCCGGGAACCGGTGTCAATCGTGCCAGGGCAGGACATTGCATCGTTTGGCCCAGGCCGCGTAGCTTTCGGATAGGTCGCGAACCACCGCGGGATGCTGTCCGGCCAGATTGGCCGTCTCGGTCCGATCGGCCTCCATGTCGTACAGTTCCCAGGGACCGCGATGCCGGGCAACCAGCTTCCACTTGCCGTCGCGCACGGCCCGGTTGCCTGCATGCTCCCAGAACAGCTTGCCTTCACTGCGCGTCTGTCCCTGCAGGATGGGCGCCAGGCTCCGGCCCTCAAGCGGGGCGAGGTTGCGGCCCTGGTACATTGCCGGGTAGCGGATGCGGGCTATTTCGAGGCAGGTTGGCACGATGTCGATCACGTGGCCAACCTGGCCAGTCATCTGGCCGCCCTGTCGCAGAACCGCCGGCCAGTGGACGATCAACGGCGTGGCGATGCCGCCCTCGTGGACGTCGCCCTTGTAGAGCCGGAACGGCGTGTTGCTGACGTTCGCCCACGCAATGCCGTAGCTCTGGTACGTGTCTTCGGCGCCGGGCAGGATGTCGGGATGGTTGCCAACTTGCACGGCCCGGCCGGCGCGGGTTTCCTTCGGGATTCCGGCGCCGCGCCAGTTTGGCATGATTTCTTCGGCCGAGGCGCCGTTGTCGGAAAGGAACAGGACCAGCGTGTTTTGCTCGGCGCCCGTCTGGCGGAGGCTTTCGAGAATGCGGCCGACCGCCCGGTCCATCAGGTCCACCTGCGCCGCATACACCTCCATGCGCCGCTGCTGCCAGTCGCGCAACTGGTTGAGTTCCCAGGGGCCCACCCGCTCGTCGATGGGCGTGGGCTTCCATTGCCGCTTGAGTATGCCCAGCGCCTGCATGCGTTCGAACCGGTTCTTGCGGACCTCGTCCCAGCCCGACGCATACCGGGCGCGCTGGCGTTCGATTGCCAGCGACGGCGCATGCAGCGGCCAGTGGGGCGCCGCGAACGCGACGTACAGGAAGAACGGCTTGTTGCCGCGTGCCGCCTGCTCGATGAACGTGCCGGCGTGGTGTGCAATGCGGTCGGTGTAGTAGAAGTCGGGATCGGTTTCGTCGAGGAACTGGCCGCCCCGGCACAGCGTGACCGGCGCGAAATAGCTGCCCGCCCCGTGGATGGTGCCGTAGAACCGTTCAAAGCCCCGGTTGACCGGCCAGGTGTGCTTCGGACCCTCTGGAGCGACGTGCGGCGTCAGGTGCCATTTGCCCACCATCATGGTCTGGTATCCCCCCTGCCCCAGCAATTCGGCCAGCGTGGCGTGCTCGCGGCTGAGGTTGCCCCGGTAGCCCGGCTGGCGGTAGTCGGCCGTCGAATGGCCCATTCCCACCTGATGCGGATAGAAGCCCGTCAGCAGCGCCGCGCGGGTGGGTGAGTCCTGCCCGCAGTTGTAGAACTGCGTGAACCGGAGCCCTTCTTTAGCCAGCCGGTCGATGTGCGGGGTCGATATCTCGCCCCCGAAGCAACTCACGTCGGAGTACCCGAGGTCGTCGGCCAAAACAATCACGATATTCGGGGGCTGATCGCGCGGGCCGGGCTGTGCCTCGCTGGTCCGTGCCGACATTGCGATCAGGACAATACAAACGGGAACTGCCAGGAACGGCCCGGCCGCCTTGGGCACCGGAGGGGCCATGGTGGGTCCTTTCGTGGAGAGCCATGCGTTTCGTCGGGGTAAGAATGCTTCTTCCAGTGTCGTTCAACCCCAACTCCCTTGTCAAGCCGGTACGCCCCTTGGGAGCAATCGCCTTTCCCCCTTCCTTCCAATTGCCCAAGGCAAGCACTAGAATCTGAGTTTCGATTGAAGCTCGGCAGCCCGGCAATGGAGGTCTTGCGATGAATGTGCTGGTGATCGGCAACGGGGGGCGGGAACACGCCCTGGCGTGGAAGCTCGCGCAGAGCCCTCGCGCGGAGCGGGTGTTCGTGGCGCCGGGCAACGCGGGTACCGCGGCCGACGCGGAAAATGTGCCGCTCGGGGCCGACGAGCCGGAGAAGCTCATCCGATTCGCCCGCGAAAACCACGTGCAGCTTGCTGTGATCGGCCCTGAAGCGCCGCTTGCCGCGGGCATTGTCGACCAGTTTCTCGAATCGGGCCTTCGCGTGTTTGGGCCCTCGAAGGCCGCGGCCGAGCTGGAGGGCAGCAAGGTCTTCTGCAAGAAGACCCTCCGCCAGGCCGACGTGCCGACCGCCGACTACCGCACGTTCGACAACGCCAAGGACGCGCTGGCTTACCTGAACGACCGCGAAGACGTTCCCGTGGTCGTCAAGGCCGACGGCCTGGCCGCTGGAAAGGGCGTGATCGTGTGTGCCAACCGTGCCGAGGCGATTGCCGCGGTTGAGAAGATCGCCCTGGAAAAGGCGTTCGGCGCAGCGGGCGACCGGATGATCATCGAAGAGCGGCTCGACGGCCAGGAGGCCAGCGTGCTGGCGCTGACCGACGGCCGGACGATCGTCACCATGCAGCCGGCGCAGGACCACAAGCCGGCCGGCGACGGCGATACCGGCCCGAATACCGGCGGCATGGGCGCGTACTGTCCCGCCCCGCTGGTCGACGAAGCTATGCTACACTGGATCGAGGAGCACGTGCTCGTGCCGACCGTCCATGCGATGAAGCGGGCGCGGCGGCCATTCCGGGGCGTGCTCTATGCAGGGCTGATGATGACCAACCAGGGGCCCAAAGTGCTCGAGTACAATGTCCGCTTCGGCGATCCCGAGTGCCAGCCGCTGTTGATGCGGCTGAAGACCGACCTTTTCGACCTCCTGGAGGCCGTGGCCACGGGCAAGCTGGACGAAGTCGGGCCGCTCGAGTGGGACCCGCGCGCGGCCGTGTGCGTGGTCATGGCTTCGGAGGGATACCCGGGCGATTACACCACCGGCCACCCGATCCGCGGGCTCGACGAGGCGGGCAAGCTCCCGGACGTGAAGGTGTTCCACGCGGGCACGAAGCTCGATGGCGAGGGTCGCGTGGTAACCGCCGGCGGACGCGTGCTCAACGTGACGGCGCTGGGCGAGAGTATTGCGCTGGCCAAACGCAATGCCTACGAGGGCGTGAAGTGCATTCGTTGGGAAGGCGCCTGGTGCCGGAAGGACATTGCCGATAAGGCCTTGGGCTGATCGTCTGCGGAAGCATCGGCCCGCTGCCTCTCGGACAACCTGCTGGCACGAGGGCATCCAGGATCGCTACGGTTCCTGATCCTCCTGGAAATGCGATCGCTCCTGCTCCTCGACTTCCCGCAATTGCTCCTCGAATTGCCGCTCTTGCTCAGCGTCCATCGGCCGGGGCTCCATACTCCGGCTGCAACCGCAACCGGCGAAGCACATCGCGGCAATCATCATTGCTAAAGTGAGGCACAATCGTTGCATGGTGGTTCTCCGTGTCGATAGTTAGTCAATTTCCGCCGCCTGCGGGTTTCAGAGCAGGCGTATCTGGAATGGTTGGGCGGCGCAAAAGAACATGCCGAATTGCGTGGGATAGGCTTTCAGCCTGTCGGCCGAAAAGACAAGCTGGAAGCCTATCCCACGTTTGCAGTTCCCAGTAGTCTATTGTTTCACACTGCCTTAGTCGAGCGTGACGGGCAGCCCATCGTTCCGAACGCACAATCGCCGGAATGTTTCAGGGTCGATCGAATACGAAATCGACCGAACCGAGCCGTCCGCCATGGCGCCGTTGAACCCGCCGGAATGCGAGGAGCCGAACCGCTGGGGCCACAGCGCGGTGTCGCTGACCGGAGCTTGAGAGTCGGGAATGGGGGGGCCGAGCGTTCCGGTCGAGTTCAAGGGCAGCGCATTGCGGACGTGATCCTGATCCACTCCCGAGTTGACATAATTCTCGTTGTCACCCCCGCATTTACCGAACCACTCCGGGTGGAGCAGCTTCTCGCCAAGCATGAGCGTGTTCGACGTACCGTCGCGAATCATTGCGAAGTCGACGGGGGGGTCGCAGGTGCGCACGACGATAACGCCGTTTGAACGGACGTTCCCGCTATTGATGGTCTTGTCGCCTGAACTCGCCGCGTAGTCCGACCGAGCGGTGCCCGTGTCTGTGGGGTATCGGGCGGCGCGGCGGCGCGTGGGGCAATAGTATAGGGGAATCGGCGTGCGAGAGACAATGCTATCGCTCGGTTCGTCGTAAAGGTTGGTTTGTTCGACGAAAGGCATGATCTGGTAGAAGAAGTTCCACTCGCCCCGGTTGTTTGCGGCGCAGCAATCGCCGCAGGGCGTATTGGCGTCCTTGTTCTTGTCCTTGCCCGCGTCGGGCAGCACGCTCCAGGTCGCCTGATAGTTGTGGAAGGCCAGTGCAATTTGCTTGAGGTTATTCGTGCATTGCAGGCGGCGTGCCGCCTCTCGCGCGCTCTGCACGGCCGGCAGAAGCAGCGCAATCAAGATGCCGATGATCGTAATGACCACCAGGAGTTCTACGAGCGTAAACCCCAGGCGGGGAAGCCGTTGTGCGGAGGCGGACGAGCCGCAGGACAGCCCCGTGGGCACTACACTGCCGAGCGTGGAGGCTCGCTCGAGTTGTCGCTGATTCGGTTTCATTTTCGCTTGTCCTTACAAAGGATGGTTTGCGAACCTCGACCGATACGAGCAGATCAGAGGAGCCATTATGTGCCATGCCGAAAGGGAATGTCAACCCCGCCAGACGTCCCGGCAGAAGAATTGCCTTGGGCCGGCGGAAACCCCCGCTAAAGATGGGTGCCTTAGCTGCGGGGCTATATGTGCAGCTCGACGATGTCCCTGTCGTGCAGCACGTAGTCGCCCTTCACCTGCGTGCCGGCATGGACGGCCGTGCCCCACACGCGGGCGAACTTCAGGCCCTCAAGGTAATCCTTATGAACCTGGCCGGCCATTTCCAGAAGCGTGCTGCCGCGGCGCACGGTGAAGGGGCGGTCCAGGTCGGGCTCCTTCGACGTGGGTAGCTTGGTGTAGACCCGCACGACGTCCATCGCCGCGTAGATGGCGTTGCGCAGTTCCTCAAGGCCCGCGCCATGCATCGCAGAGGTCAGGTATTCGGGGAAGTCGAGCGGGCACAGTTCATGCAGCAGTTCAAGCCGCACCGGCGCGTCGGCATCGTCGATCTTGTTGCCCACAAGGAAGGTTTGCGTGTACGAGAGTCCCACGTCGCGGTCGTCGAGGTAGGAAGTCGCTGCGAGGCGGGTCTTCGTCTGTGCCAGCCGGTCGACCACCTCCTGGCACTGCTCGATCCCTTCGTCGCTGCCCAGGTCGACCACCAGAAGCGCCAGGTCGGCAGCCCGAGTCAGCCCATGCAGGTGTGGGTCCATGAAATCCGCGGTGATTGGGGGCGTATCGATGAGTTGAACCGTGACGTCCTCCCACGGCATCATCGCGGGCGCTGGCGTGGTCGTGGTGAATGGATAGGGAGCGACCTCAGGTGTCGCATTGGTCAGGCTGGCGACAAGCTGGCTCTTCCCCGCGTTCGGACCGCCCAGTAGAATGGCAGTCCCGGAGCCCTGCCTTGGAATGCGCAGCCCGCGGGCTTTCTTCTTTCCGCCCGTCTTCTCGCTGGCCAATTCCCGTTTGGCCTTGGCGATCTTGGCTTTCAGTTGCGCCTGGAGATGATCCGTTCCCTTGTGCTTGGGAATCTCCTGGAGCATCACCTGGAGGCACTTCAACTCCTCATCGAGCGTAGTCGCTCGCCGGTATTCCTCCTCGGCCTTGAGATACTGAGCGGTAAGATTAGCAGGCATTATCCGGCGCGTCTGTTTACCGGCTTGCCGGTTGCCACTGAACCTCGACCAGTTTCGGGGGCCTCGGGGCAGCAGGCTCCGTCCGGTAGACCGCATGCCGGACGGCAACCTCGGCGGCGGGCCGGGCATTCTGGAGAGGACGCGACGTAGTCCGGTTGTTGGGTTCGATCAGAAGCGGGGCCGGCATGCTATTGAGTTTCGTATTCGCATCCGGGATCGGTTTGAGGGCTTCCTCTTGCACGGGCTCTGGCCGGAGACTCGGCTGTTCGTCCGCCGGCGCGAAGGTGCGCGGAGTGAGGCCCTCGGACGATGCCGGACCCGGAGCGGTATACGGGGCAGGCTCCGGAGCAACGTACGTTTGGGCCGGCGGCAAGGCCGGCGTACAGCAGCTCGCGCTGGGAACGCTCGATACGACCTCGCTGCTCACGTAGGACGCACCCATGACGACCGGCGAATACGAGACCGCAGGCGCGTAGGTCGGTGAACACACCATCCGGTACGTTGTCGTGGGAACCGTGCGCCCGAAAAGGCTCCCGGTCCTGGGACTGTACGTGGTGATCGTACAGCCGGTACATGGGTCGTACCGCTGCTCCACCTTGGGACCGAACAACGCCGTCAGGATGGGACGCGTCGGGGGCCGATACTGGGTTTCCTGAACGTAGTAACAGGTTTGGCTCGGACAGGCGACGGCCGGCGCGGAGCAGAGCGAAACGGGAGTGCCACATCCGACCGACGGGACACTCGAAACAGCCGTGGGTCCGTAATACGGGGGCGCGTAGGTTGTCTGGGCAACCGAAGCGCCTTGCGAGCGGCCGCAAAGCCAGTCGAACAGGGCACAGGCCCGGGCCGTAGCGGGCATCCCAACGACGATGGCGGCGAGCCCCACGAGCAACAGGGCGCGAAGATGCTTTGTCATGATCATGCTCCAATCGTTTACGAGGACTCCCTTATCAGACCACGCCGCCGGCCCGGCGTCAACAGGGCGCCGCAACAAGACGGCTATTTGGTAGTCTTTGCCGATTCGAGAGTCTACACCAATTGTTCCGAAAGTAAGGGCAACCTGCACTCATCGGCCCGATAACCCCTCCGCACGTGTGACGGGCGAAGCCCACCCTGCAAGCTGCCTTATCTTCAAGCATAGTTCATCTTCAGGCTGCGGTTCGGAAGCAAGCAGGGCGGGCTTTGCCCGCCTATTCGCTTTTACGCTGCCGGCCTTCATAAAGGTCGTAAAGCCGGAAGAGCAGTTCGCGCAGATTTCCGCCATAGCGTGGGAATAGGCGGGCGACGTCATTTGGGTCGATATGTACGTCGAACCCGTTCTGCAATTCCGCCACGATGTGTTGGGCCAGGGTCAGATCAACCCCGGTTCGGAACAAAACGGGGAGCCCCACCGGGCCGTGCGAGGTCACCAGGAGTCCGAGCCGGCGGCGCCAGCAAAGCCAGCGGAGCCGGCATCGGCTGAGACGCCCGAGCTGTTCGTACCCGTCGATCACAACAACGAGCGCCGGGCCCGGCCGTGCGCAGGGTTGGTCGAGGGTGCTCGTCTTTGAGGCATGCTGAGTGGACAGTTCCGCATCAACGGTCGCCTGGGCATCGAGTGTTGCAGCGAAGCCCCTTGGAAGCCGGCGCTGACCGTCGTGCAATCCGACCGCGGCAACGTGCATGCCGCGCTGCTTCAGAGCGGGCAGGAGCGCCGCCAGGAGCGTCGATTTTCCGGAACCGTGCGGCCCGATAATCGCCCCCCGCCACGCGGCGCGCTGAAACCTGCCGATCAGGCCGGCAGGGTCTTCACCGGCTGAGAACCAAAACGGAATGGCGCCGGGGCGAATCCGCCGCGTGCAGAAGGGATTTGCCGGGGCGTCGGCTTCGGGGAGGCGATGGCTCACGGTTCGACCGACTCCACGGCGGGCAGACTGCCAAGTTGAAAGCCGCGCTGTCCGATGATCTCGCGACCGCCCTGGAGAAAGGCCCGGACGCGTACACACCACCGCACCTTCAAAATGGCGCCGCTGTACGAAAGGGGCGTCTGCGGCAAGGTGGTCTCGAAGCGATGGGCCCGATTCGGCGCGATCCATTCGCCTGCCTCGGCGCTGGTGCGCCAGAAGGCGTGGACGGCCATGTCTTCCTCGCCCTTCCCCTCGGTGTACCAAAGGACCGACGTTTCAACGGCCTTCACTTCGTCGGTGGTCACCCCGCGCAGCCAGAAGCTCCCCGCCAGGATTGCGCCGGGCAGGTACGCAACCACGTCTTGGTCAAAGCGGATGACGACCGCCGGTCTACTCATGGCCGCCGTTCTGCTCCTGAGGATACACAATGACGGGGTAGTCGCGGCGATACTTGGGCCAGCCGGCAACCCGGCCCTCGACGACCAGCCGCCACGTTACCGAATTGTGCTCCGACCTGAACGAGTGCATGGCTCCGACAGGCACAACGAACTCGCACCTGGCCTGGAACGGCGTTGCCCGCCCGACCGTCAACCGTTCACCGCGATAGAGTCGTTCCGCGTACACGCCGCGCGCTTCGGTGCGGGTGTTGGTGCCCTCACGATAGGTTGCCCGTTCTTCGCAGTGGAGTTGCACCTGGAGTTCGTCGAGCGGCAGCCGGCCCGGCTGTGAAATGAACACCTCGTATCGGCCGCCGGGGTGCAGCGGATGGTCTGACAGCTCGACCTGGGTTGGGCCGAGGGCGGTCGCCAGAAGCAATTGGCGGATCAGTACTGCGATGAGCAGGATGCCCACCAGAACAAAAGGCGCCAGGAAGACCGTCAGAATCCAGTCCGGGTCACCCGACAAGTGCCCGTTGACCACCCACATCAAAAACACGCCAACGACGCCGTTCCACCCCAAACACGCCAGGAGGATGCCGAAGAGCGCCCACCCGGGTGAAGTGCCGATCGGCAACCGATACCGCAGCATCGTGCCCGGGCTGTTGGTGATGTCGGAGCCTTCCGGGACGGTGGGGAACTCGGTTGCGGCGTGGCCGTTGCCCGCGAGCAACTCACGGCCTGCGGCACGGCGGGAGATGATGGCGCGCCGCTCTGCCGAGGTGTTCCAACGCAGCAGGCTGAAGAGCACCCCGCCGGCCCCGAACAGCACGAAAAGGAGGGGAAGCGCCAGAACCGGCCAGACCCACCACCGGTAGCCTCGCACCAGGACAACAACCTCGGGCTGGGTGGGGTCGTACCAACATCGGTACTCTTCGCCGCGTGCGAATTGGTCGAGGACGGCTGCCGCCTCCTCCCGCTCGGCGGAATACGAGTTGGCTGCATTGGTTGCCGTGGCGATGTCGTAAGTCCAGGCGGTGAAGGAGCGGCCGTTGATGCCGTAACGGATCTTGACCTCGGGCCGGTACAGCTTGTCTTCGTGGTTCTCGCGTTCCGCAAGGCGTTTGTCGAGCACGACGCACGTGTGTTCCACGAACTCGTGGTTGGCCCGCCATTCGGGGAGAACGATTCCATAGAGCAGTGCGGCAAGAACTCCGGCGCCGGCCACCAGCAAGGTGGCAAAGAACGCGGCCTCTCCGGCGACGCCCAGCTTACTCGAGCCGGTGCGCCGATGTCCCCGTTTCTTCCCGTAAATGCGTATCCCGCGCGGCAACTTGGATATCCTCCCGGAATCGGCTTGAGGAGCCGTTCGCCGCCGCAAGCCGAAAGCCTCTTGCCCTAACCGGCACAACGGCCGGCTGCCAAGGACCGGCGACGGTCAACGAGGCTGCGATGGCGGCTCCTGGTCCGGCCCGGATTCCGAATCGGGCCTTGCCTGGCGGTAGAATCCGATCCCTTCCAGCGCCTTGTACACCTCTTCCAAGGTCTTCTCCCCGAAGTTGGAGATTGCCAACAGGTCGTCCCGCGTGCAATGAAGAAGATCGTCGACCGTGAAGATTCCCCGCTCTTCCAGACAATTTGTCGTGCGAACCGTCAGTCCAATTTCCGCCGTACTCAGCTCCAGCTTCGCTGCCAGTTCCCGTTCCTCATCTGCAACCGTGTGTCTCAGGGGAATTCGAGTTCCCATGGGGTCCCTCCCAGAAATAAGCCGAACGATCCGTAAACGCCTCTGTACTATTGTCCCGCGAACAGCCCGTTCCGGCAACCGATCGCAGGGGCCTATCCTTCCACTTTCATTCATGGCACGGTGGGCAAATCGCCCACGCGCCCATCCGTTCCGCCGTGGAAGGGCGAGTGGCTCCCATGAATGTGGCGGAAAAGGCCCTCTGCGCCTACCCCCCCGCGACCGGCTACCAAGACATTCGGGGCGATCCGGGAGTATACCAACCGGTTCGCAGCCTGGATAGTCCCCCGGAGTCCTTTGGGCTATAGTAAATGCGTTGAAAGTGGCCCGCGAGCCGTGCATTACCCTTGGGAGGATAGACATGCTACGTATTTCGCGTCATTTTGCCGTTGCCCTGGTTCTCTCGCACACGATTGTCTGTTTCGGACTTGGCTCCGATGCGGTGAAAAACCGCTGGGAACCCAAAATCGAGCAATTCGAGGCCCGGGACCGGGAGCAGATGCCTCCATTAGGGGGCATTCTCTTCATCGGCAGTTCGAGCATCGTTGGCTGGGACGTGGAACGTTACTTCCCCGATCTGCCGGTGATCAACCGCGGCTTCGGCGGCTCGCAGATTGCCGACTCGGTCCTCTTCGCGCCGCGCATCGTCTTCCCGTACAAGCCCAAGACCGTCGTGTTGTACGCGGGCGACAACGACATCAGCGCCGGAAAGACGCCGCAGCAGGTGTTAGCCGACTTCCGGCAATTCGTCGAGGTCGTGCATTCGGCGCTGCCGAAGACGAAGATCGTCTTCATCGCCATCAAGCCGAGCATTCGCCGATGGCACTTGATCGAGAACATCCGGGAGGCCAACCGGCTCGTCGGAGCGGTCGTCGCCGAGGACGACCGGCTCGTCTACATCGATATCGACGCACCTTCGATCGGCGAGGATGGAAAGCCCCGACCCGAGTTGCTGAAGTCGGACGGGCTGCACCTGAACGCCGACGGATACCAGCTCTGGTCCTCGCTGGTTCGGCCGCACCTGTAGGGCGCTCGCAAGAGTCGGCTCACGCCGAGCCGATGACGGCGCTTGTAGCAGACTCGACTACGGTCGTGAGAGCATCTCAACGGCCAACTCAATCAGTGCTTCCGTGGCATGAAGCCGCCCACGGCCGGGAAGGTCGCGGAGCGCTGTTTGAGCCACATCGTCCGCAACCCGCCCGGCACGGAAAGCACGAACAATCAGGCCGACAGACCCGACCACGGGAATGGCAAGCTGCGAGCACGCCTTACGGGCCTCATGTTCATCGCACAGGACAAGGATATCGCCAGTGTCCTTCTGGCGGACGGCATAGCCCAATGCAGCCAACTCGCCCGAGTCTAATTTCCACGACGAAAGCTCGGCCGGGTAGGGAGGCGTAACCACCCTCCGCCGCAATCGGCTGTCGGTCAGGGCGTGCGGCTCATACTTGTCTACTTCCTGCCACACTGGCTCAACGACGTCGATCGTCTGTGGCGGCAGCGCCCAGGATATCGCGTCAACCCAATAGAGGTGGAGGATGGGGCCCGCGTCGGCGATAACAATCATGTTGCCCGCGACTCCTTCGTTGCCCACGCGAGATCTGCTCGCACATCGTCCTCTGTCAGTGGTTGGCGATCGTAGGGCTTCTTAGGTGCAGCTTCCGCTTCGTTCCAGGATACGCGCACTGTCGTGCCGTCCGGTAGTTGCACGTCCGGAGGCAGCTTGACGGTCCCCCGTTCCACTACCCCGGTAGTTTCATGTGTACTATTCATCATGGACTCCGTAACTACCCCGTCGGTTTCTCTCTAACTCCCAGCGGCTGTCGGCGCCAGCGTGCCGGACGCCATTTCCAGCGCGCGGTGGGCATACCCGGCGGCGTCGGCGTGGTGGGTGACCATGAGCACCGTGCCGCCGCTCTGGGCAAAGGCTGTCAGATAGCTGAGCACACGCTCGGCGTTTGCCGCGTCGAGGTTGCCGGTGGGCTCGTCGGCAAGCAGGAGCTTGGGATCGTGGAACAGCGCTCGCGCCAGCGCCACACGCTGACGCTCGCCCGTGCTCAACGCCGCCGGCACGTGGGCGGCGCGGTCCGCGAGTTGGAAATGATCAATCAGTTCGTAGGCGCGGGCCTTGGGGTTGGGGTGCGGCCGGGCCAGCGAAGGCGCCATGATGTTTTCCAGAACCGAAAGGTACGGCACGAGGTAGAACTCCTGGAAGACGAATCCGATCCGCTCGGCACGGAAACGGCTGCGAGCTTCGGGCGAAAGCCGGTACGGGTCTTCCCCGTCGATGCGCACCTCGCCGGCGGTCGGCCGCAGCAGCGCGCCGAGGATCATCATCAGCGTGGTCTTGCCGCAGCCGCTCGGTCCCTGCACGGCCAGAAACTCGCCCGGTTCGGCCCGGAGCGACACGTCACTGAGTGCAGTCACCGTCCCGTTCGGGCCGGAGAACTGTTTGGTCAAACCTGAGGCTTCCAGCATCAACGTCCTCCCTCTCGCAGAATCATGGCCGGATCGGTCCGCGCGGCGAGCATGGCGGGGATCCAGGCCCCAAGGATAGAAACGGCCAGCGCGACCGTCAACGCCAGGGCCGCCCAGTCGGGGCGCAGCATCTCGGCGGGCGTGAGGAGCACTTGGGCGCCGGACCCCGCGCCGCGGCCGAAGTAGACGCCAACCAGCACGCCGGCCGCGTAGCCGAGAACCCCGCCGGCAAGGCCCACCACCGCGGCCTTCGCGAGGAACATGGTCAGCACGCGGCCGGACCGCACGCCAATCGCACGCAGAATACCGTACTCGCCGCGGCGCAGCCGCACGTCGCGAAACGCCGAGAGTGCCAGCCAGACGGCGGCGGCGAGGATCAACACCGGGCTGAGCACGCCGGCCGTGGCTTCGCGCCGCGCGTGCATCGCCGCGTGGTGCTGCCGCTCCTGCTCCAAGGCGGCCTTGGCTTCCTCACCCACCCGCGCACGCGATTCGTAACGCGCCAGCACCCGCGAGCCCATTTCGACCACTTGCGTATCGGGCAGAACACGTCCGACCTCGCCGCGGACGCTGTGCAACCCCACGCCCTGGCACGACATGCACTTCAGCGCAAGGATGGCGTTAATCTGTCCTTGCCGGCCGAGAAGCTCCTGTGCTTCGCCCAACGCGATCCACGCGGTGATGTCGTCGCGGCTGCCTCGCTCCTCGTGGCACCGGTGGACGGCGAAATCGCGCCCCAGAAGCCGCACGGTGTCGCCCTCCTTCGCGGAAAGGAGTTGCTGAAGCTGGTAGCCGAGCACGACGGTGCCCTGGGGAACCATGTGTCCCAGATCGAGCGGCTTCTTCGCCTTCTGATCGGGATAGGATACATAGCCGCGCGTGCCGATCAGCAGGATCGTCCGCCCGTCCTGTTCCGGCCACTCGACCCGCTGCTGCAACGTGGGCAGAAGATGTTGCACGGTCATCAGGTTCGAGGAGGCCAGGCGGTCGACGTACTCCTCGGGCATGTACTGCTTGCCGTAACCCTCCGTGTACCAGTCGCGCAGGTTCTGATCCTGCGGGACGATCAGCAGGTTGTAGCTGAGCTTCAGCGAAGCCTTGCGCATTTCGTCGCCCAGTTCCGCCATAAGCGACTCGACCCGCTCCTCGTGTGCTTCCAGCACCTGTTCACTCTGCCGCTGGTGCAAGTCGAGCGCCATGAGCGATCCGACCAGCGCGGCCACGGCCACAGCCACGGCGGCCAGGGCCAGCAGCGAGGCCGACTTGCGGAAAACGATTTCCTTGAAGGTCATTCGCCAGATATTCATAAGGTCGTCTCCCGGAATACTTCAGTGCTTTCCACCGCAGGAGTTCACGCCTCAGCGTGTTGAATTCGGTCCAATCTTGATTCACACGCTGAAGCGTGAACTCCAACGGCCGCTCATCCCGCGCGAAGCGCCGTGGCCGGGTCCTCGCGTGCCGCGGCCAGCGCGGCGACCGATGCCGCCACTGTGGACAACACGATCGCCACCACCAGACCCGCCACCAACAACCCGGGCTGAAACGGCCCCAGCCCGCCGCCGGCTCCGGACGCCAGCACGGCTGCCGCTGCCAGGCCGGCTACCGTCCCCGCCGCGCCGAGGGCGAGCCAGCGGCCAAGGAAGATGGCGGCCAGGCGCCGGGCGCGAAGTCCGCAGGCGCGCCAAATGCCAATCTCCGCCCGCCGTTCGGCCACGTTGCTCCACGCCAGCCAGCCGACCCACAGCCCGCACGAGGCCACGACCAGCACGTTGACCAACCCGGCAAGCCGCCGGCGGTCGCGGTTCAATTCGGCCTGCGCCGCACGCTCCTGTTCCAGTCGCTCCCGCTCAATCCGGTGCACGTGCACCGTGGCCAGCTTCGCGGCCAGAGTATCGGGCACGCGCTGGACCACCTGGGCGCCCGGCAGTACCGAGGCGACCTGCTCGCGCAGTTGCCCGATTTTTTCCAGCGCCGCAGGCGTGCTCTGGGCCAGAATCTCGCTAATGCTCTCGGGTTGGTCGAACAGCGCTTGGGCATCGCGAAGGGCCATGGTAATGGTGACGTCCTCCTGATTGCCCTCCTGAACCAGACAGCGTTCGACACGGAATGTGCGGTCCATCAGGCGGATTTCATCGCCCTCGCTAAGCCCGAGCACCTTGTGGATTTCGTACCCGAGGACCACCGATCCCGGCCTGGGCGGCTGAAGGTAGCGCGCCGCCAGCGGGGCCGGCTCGTCCGGGTTTGAAGAAGGCTTGCCGTCCGTCGGGCTTGCCGGGGCGGCCGTGCGTTCGGGCGCTCCGCGGCCCGCCACCACGATCGGCCACTTCTGCTCCGGCCAGGTGATGCGCCGGCGCAACTGGCCCACCGGGTTGCGGACCAGCGGCAGGCCGGCCTCCTGGAGTTTTCGGACGGCCGTTTCCGGCATGGCAGGGGCCGATTCGTCCTGGGCGTACCAGTCGGTCATCTCCTGCCCTTTCGGCAGGATGGTGAGGTTGAATCCCAACTCGCCCATCGCCCGGAACACGTCGGCCCGCATATCGGCCAACTGCTCCTGCAACTTGGCGTCCTTCGCGTCAAGCGCGCCGGCGGCGTCGGCTTCGTATGCGCCGAGGAGCATGGCGGTGCCGGCAATCGCGCCGACTGCCAGCATGACGGCCACCAGTCCGGCAGCGGAATTCCACCGGTAGTGAAGCAGTTCACGGATAATAACGCTATGCAGGCGCATTGCCCTGTTTCGGTGAGAGTTCGCGGTTTGGGAAACCCACGGTTTCCGCCGGCCATCCATGCTTTTCCATTGTACCGCGATGGCAGGCCCTTGCCAACCAGCGTCATTTCTCGATCAACACCCACACCCCTTGTCCGACGTCGGGATCGTCGGCCGAGATGGCGCCCTTGCCCATCACTTTGAATTTAGGAAGCTCCGCGGCCTCGGCCCACTGGCGCATCTGTTCGGGCCTGCGCAGCTCGACGAAGCGTTGCCACCGCTGCACATCGTCGCCTTCGAGACGCGCCTTGCGGCCTTCGACTAGCTTCTCGGCGGCCCAATCGGGATAGCCGCTGCCCGCGCCGCCGCCGATATAGGCTTTTCCACCGGGCCGCAACACGCGATAGATTTCCCGAAGTCCCTTCGGGGCATCGTCCCAGAAGAAGATCGAGCCGCGGCTGACGAGCAGATCGACCGAATTGTCGGGAAAGGGCATCTTCTCAGCCACGCCCACGACGGCAAACAAGCGGTTCTCCAGCCCTTTTTCGCGAGCAAGCTTCAAACCTTCGGCCAAGGCCAATTCGTTGGGATCCAGCATGACCACCGGGTTGCCGGTTGCCTCGATCAGCGGAATGGTCAATTGCCCTCTTCCCGCACCCAGATCGACCCAGAACCCCGCCTTCGGCTCGCAGTATTTCAGTACGTCCTGGACGACGTAAGGATGGCGGCTTGGCAGTTCGGCTTCGGCCCGAAGCCCCTCCGGCGCGGGCGGCGTTTCCGCCGCATCTGCGCCGGGCAGGCAAGCGAGATGAGAATAGGCTGCTGCAAACACAACGGTGAATACAAGGTGTTTCGTCATGAAAACCCTCTGAAAGTGCAAGCGGGGGAAACGTTACGCCGAAAGCTATGCCAGGTTTTCGGTCACTGCACCGCAGGTCACGGCGGGTCGACAATCAGGTCGCCATTCGCCCGGGTACACAGGGCGTGGTACACTTCCATGTCGATGGATTCGGGAACCAGCCGGACGGACCCGTCGCCGGCAACGAAGTTCGTCCCGGCCGGGTGGCGGCTGCTGAAGTTGGCGAAGGCTGTTTCTTCGGAATTCGGAGGCGTGATAGCCACACCAACCACACGTCCCGGCGCGTGCGCGGCACCGGCCAGGACTCCCAGCCAGGTCGAGGGCGAGATCTCGCTGCTTCGTTCTCCAACAACATAGGTGTTGCTCAGACCGTCCGTGATATCGGCAAAACGAAACGACCGCTGAAACACCATCGTGCCGTTGCCGATGCAGTTGCCGCCACCCCCGCATACGTCAGCCATGCGGGTAGTGCCGAATACGCCGATGTAGTTCGACGTAGCCAGTTCCGTGGCCGAGAAACCGGGATCGTAGTCGGGCTTTGGCTGGTTTCCCGGTTCCAGCACGAACGTACTCTCGGACGGGTCGGTGGGGCAGCGGAATACCGGAAGTGAAACAACCCGGGCAGCGGTGTTCGCCGGGTCGGTAATTGGCAGATCGACACGTATGGATCGGGCAAGGGCCGCTTGCTCGACAAACGGTAGGAGGCTGACGCCCCAAGCCCAGCCCGGTTTTCCAAGCCAGTATGGCTGCCCGGCGTTCGGATGCGTTGCCGACCAACCCGGCGGCAACCGGCGATGCACGTCGTGGTAGAGATGCATCGCGATGCCTACCTGTCTGAGGTTGTTCGTGCAAGTCATCCGGCGGGCGGCCTCGCGCGCGGCTTGGACCGCCGGCAGCAGCAGGGAAATGAGGATGCCAATGATGGCAATCACTACCAGAAGTTCGACCAGGGTAAAACCATGGGGTGACGATGCCGTCTTTGGAGGGCCTATCTCGGCGACGGGTCGGTGCGAAGGGGCAGAATGTCGGAGGGTTTCACATGTCACCGCAGGCACTTTCAAATGTGGGAGACCTGGGGAATCGAGGGATGCATCCCTGTTCGGGCATTCTCGGATCGTCCGATCAGAACGGCGGCGGGCGAGCCCTCGTCTCTGGATCGATGTCGCAATTCCGTCCGTTTGCAGGCAAAAGTGGAACGCCACCGCGAACCTCCAATCAGGCCACAGGTCTTCCCCGCCGCACCCACGCGATCGCAAGCACTGCTAACTGGATGATCGATAACGCGATCATCACGTACATTCGGACTTCGTGTTTCGCCTCGCCAAAGTTCTCGAAAGCGAACCACCCGCCGACGAACACGGCAACCACAGCGGCCAGCAGGTGACCGGCAAGGGGTTGCTTTGCCCTCTGAAGCCAGGCGGCGAACAACGCCCAGAGCCCCATGACTACGC
The DNA here is from genome assembly GCA_034005525.1 of Thermoguttaceae bacterium. Lineage (GTDB taxonomy): Bacteria > Planctomycetota > Planctomycetia > Pirellulales > Thermoguttaceae > PWXP01. The sequence goes on from JAVEUP010000010.1 coordinate 57,715, forward strand.
CGAACCACAACCCTTTGTCTCCACCCGGTTCCATTACGTAACGATAGAGACCGCTCAGAATGACTGCCGCGCCGAAGCATGCGGTTACCGAGCAAAGAAGATTACGTGACATCGCTACTGCACCTTTCCCTCGCTATCCTGCCATATTCTCTGGTTCAGGGTTGCGCAAGACCGATGTCTTCGAGTTCTTCCTGGCCGGCGCGCCGAGCACTGCGGCCACAAGAAGGGTCAACACAAGAACGGCATATTTCCTGACGTCCCCCTGGCCCAACCCCCTCTGGAAAAAGACATCATAAATAAACCATCCCCCGACGAAGCCAACTGCCACCCAGGCGACCCCCATGCCGAGGTATCGAAGCCGGACGTACAGCAATAAGGATGCCACCAGGGCAAGGCCGCCCATCACGACCCCGAACCACAAGCCAGCCTTGCCCGGCTCCGCGGCAAGAAGACTCAACAGCCCGCTGCCAAGGACAGCCAAGCCGTAGATGGCGGTTGCCATAGCTTTTCGTTCGCTAGACATCTCATACCTTCTTCTGTTGCCGGCCGCTCGAATTGATGGGTAGTCAGTCCAGCCAAACGGGGCCTGCGGGAATGCACGGTCCAGTAGTGATACCGCAAGCGGAGTTCCTTGGTGGACAACCTCATGTCCCGAGTGGCCGCAACGCGCGGATTGGCCTCAGTACGGCCCCCCATGCTCCTCCGGTTCCTTGCCGTATATCTTGTCGCCAGTCTTCTTGGAGGCTGTCCACAATGGCGGTTGGCTGCGGTATCCACACTACAGTCGTTGCGGGAAGATAGTACTGGGTGTGTTGCCCAGCGTGCTGCGTCCGATGTATCTTGGCAACGCACTGGTTGACAGCAAAAGGACACATCGTGACCGAACCAGCCGATTCGTCCAGCCTCATGTTGCGAGCGGAGAACCTGACCAAGCAATTCCAGCAAGGCCGGACAGTCGTCGATGCCCTGTGCGAGGCAAACATATCCGTGACGCGGGGGGATTTCGTCGCGGTTATGGGGGCCAGCGGGTCGGGCAAGAGTACGCTACTGCATCTGATGGCCGGGCTGACTACCCCAAGTGCGGGACGCGTGGAGATCGACGGCGCCGACTTGTTCGCCATGTCGGACCGGGCATTGACGCTCTTTCGCCGACGCCGGATCGGGCTGGTCTTCCAGGCGTACAATCTGGTACCCGCCCTGACGACCGAGCAGAACATCATGTTGCCGGTTCTCATGGAATCATCCGGCCGGAACCACGCCCGGCAGTTGGACGAACTGATCGAACGCTTGGGACTCGCCCAGCGCCGCAAGCACCGGCCGGACGAACTCAGCGGCGGCGAGCAGCAACGGGTAGCCATCGCGAGGGCCCTGATTAGCGATCCTGCCGTTGTGCTGGCCGACGAGCCGACCGGAAATGTCGACTCGGTGGCAGGCCAGGGCATCTGCCGGCTGCTGCGCGACCTGTGTAACGATCAGGGGCGGACCATTGTCATGGTGACGCACGAGGCCGCCGTGGCGGTCTGGGCCAAGCGGATCGTCGTCTTGAAGGACGGGCGAGTGGTCGATTCCTTCTTAACGGCGCAGTTCGGCGATACCGACGCGCTGGCCACGCATTATCAGAACGTCGTCGCGGCGGCCGACACGGGGGAGGGCGCCGAATGAAGGCCGTCTGGATGCTCGTTGGCGCGCAGACGCGCCGACATGGGTTTCGTTTGTTCTTGGCCTCGTTGGCGACAGCCGCCTCCGTGTGCCTGGTGATTTGGGTTGTCGGCGGCTACGACGTCTTGATCGGCCGTTCCGCCGGCCTCGCCGAGCAGATGATGGCGCCGTACGACGCAGTCCTTCAGACCCAGCGTGCAGCCGACGAATACCCGTCGGACGGCATCCTCGCGCAGGCGATCGATTCCGATGTTCTCGAACAATTCACGGCCGACGCCGACGTCGCACTGCTCGAACCCGTCATGGCGGTGCGGACAACCATGCTCTACCCCGTCGGCCGCGGAAGGCCCGGCGCCGAGCGAAGACCCAGTCAGCGCAGCCGTAAAAAGGGGCCGGCCGGCCCCAAAGCCGGGCAGAAGCCTGCCGAATCGGCCCAGGAGTTCCGCCCGAGAGGCCCGGGGGGAACTCTGCTGACCGGCACGACGGCCGCCCGGTCGCCGTTTGTGATGGTCGAAGGGCGGTGGCTCGATCTTCGGAATCCCGAGCGAATGGAGGCCGTCCTGTCCTCTTCGGCTGCCGGGGGCCGAGGCCCGGGGCTCAAGGTGGGCGACGTGTTCATGGTCCGCAGCCTCGGTGGCGAGTTCCGGCTCACGCTCGTCGGAATCGTCGATCAGCCCACCCACGTCCGCTCGGTCGGCGGAATCTACACCTCCATGACGGTCGCCCGCAAGATCAGCGGGCAGACGCCGCGTATCAACCGGGTCTACGTCGCGCTGAAGGATGAGGCCACCCTGAGCGATTTTGCGGCTCGCTGGCAGGATGCGCTCCAGACAGCCGATCCGCCGCTGGCGTTGACTGACGCCGGTCACCTGAGGGCCCAGATCGACGAAGGCCGCTCGCTGGCGATCCTCGAGCAGCAGCGCTTTTACGCCACGGGGGTTTCCATCCTGGCGGCGACGTTCATCATCCTCACCACGCTCAGCATGGGCATCAGCGAGCGGATACGCGAGTTTGCCATGCTTCGGGCCATTGGCATGACGCGCGGCCAGATCGGCTGGGTGGTCTTCGGCGAAAGTACCGTGATCGCGGCGGCAGGCTGGCTGTTGGGCCTGGGCGCCGGCTGGGGATTGCTCCAACTCGATGCAGCCCTCGAAGGCCAGTCGCTGGCACGAGCCGTACCCTTGAGCTTGCGGAGCGTTTTGGTCTCGGCCGCCTGCGTGGCGGTTGGAGCGGGCGTGGCGGCCGCCCTTCCCGCCCGAGTGGCCATGCGGCTGAAGCCGCTGGACGTCATGGCCACGGTCCTACGGCGGCGACGGTCAACGCTGCCGGTGGCCGGGGTGATCGCCGGAGCGGCCCTGATCGCGGTGAACCCGCTTCTGGTATATGGCGTCTCCATTTCGGCCCACCTCCGATATGCCGGTTACCTCGTGGTTGGATGCACCAGCATGGCATTAGGGTTTGTGCTCGTTGCGCCCCTGGCCGTCGTGCTGGTTGAGCGACTGTTGGGGCCGGCGGTGGCGGCCTTGATGGGACTCAGCCGGCACCTGGTTGCCGAACAGCTTTCCGGCAATCTCTGGCGGAGCGTGGGGACGGTCGCGTGCCTGACCGTCGGCCTGGGATTGTTCGTCTCGATTCAGGTTTGGGGACATTCGATGGCCGTGCCTTTCCTGCCCGGCGACAACTTGCCCGACGTGGTCGTGTCGTTCCTGCCCTCGGGTCTTCCCGAGTCGGACGTCGACGCGGTGTACCAAGTCGATGGGATCATCGGCGAAGAGTGCGTGCCGATGGCCGTCGAGCAGGCGAAGGCTGCGCCCGAACTCCTTCAGTGCGAAGGACTCAGCAGGCCCCGGCAAAAGGCCGTCTATTTGTTCATGGGCGAGCAGGACAACATCCTCTTTCTTGGCGTCGATCCGCCAAGGGCCTTCGGCGGCAGCAATCCGCCGATCGGACTGGTTTTCGTGAAAGGCGATCGCCAAACGGCGCTCGATAAGCTCGGCCGGGGACGCTACTGCCTGGTGCCCGACCATTTCCACGTGGAGACGGGCCTGGGGGTCGGCGACTGGTTCAGCGTGATTCCGCCGCACGCGCCCGATAGCGTGCTGACTTGGGAAATTGTCGGCGTGGTCTCGATTCCCGGCTGGCAGTGGGTTACGAAGATGTCGGACATGCGCCGCTACGCACCCAAGACCCTGGCATCCGTGTTCGTCTCCTACGAAGGCGCCAAGGAGGCATTCGGGCTCGAACGGGTCTACCATTTCTGGGCCAACACAATCCCGGGGACCGACAGCGGCAGCCTGCGGACGGCCATGCAAGCTATTGCCGACCGCAATACCAACGTGGAATTCTACATGCCCGACGTCGGCCAGGTACATACGGAGACCCCCTATGCTTCGGTGACCGATGTGCGCGAGGTCGAGCGCACCGTGCGGTGGCGCACCGAGAGCGTGCTGTGGATGATGTCGAAGTTCCCGCTCATCGTACTGGCCATTACGACGCTGGCCGTGGCCAATACGATCATGGCCTCGGTCCGCGCGCGGCGGTGGGAGCTGGGCGTGTTGCGGGCGGTGGGGCTTACCCGCGGTGGGTTGACGCGGCTGGTGGTGGCCGAATCGATTCTTGTGGGGCTGGTCGCGTGCGTGTTGAGCCTGACGTTCGGAATCACGGCCGCGTGGTGCGCCACGGGCATTTGCACCTATATCTTCTACTTCGGCGGCTTGCAGCCGCCGCTGGTGATTCCCTGGACCTCGCTCTCATGGAGTTTCGCGGTTACACTAGGGCTATGCATGTTGGCAGGTATCCTACCTGCCGTTGCCGCCGGCCGGACCGAGCCTGCCAGGCTCCTGCAGGCCGGACGAGCGGCCATGTGACGAAATCGTCGCGCGTGGCCTTGCCGGCACGCCGATATGGATCGGCAACGCTTATTAGCACCTCAACCAGTTGAAGTCCCGCTGGAATCGCTCTGGAGCGTATGGTCGAGCAATGCAGTAATGGATTGTGCAGGAGGACGCATGCGAAACTATGTCGAAGGCAATAAGCTTAGAGCAGCCGGCGTTACGGGGCTTCTCATCACGACCTGGCTTGCCGGATGCAGCAATGCCCCGCAGAACGCAAGCGAGGACACGGATCGACCCAACGCCGCTGTTGTCGAGGTGTTCGCTGCGGCAAGCACAACGAATGCAATGGACGACATCGTTGATGCGTTCGAGGCGGCGAACTCCGTCCAAGTGAAGACCAACTACGCCGGCAGTTCCATGCTCGCGCAGCAGATTGCCCACGGCGCTGAAGCGGGAGTCTATCTGTCGGCCAACGAGACATGGGCCGACTTCCTCGAAGAGAAGGGGCTGGTCGCGACTCGCGTCGACCTGCTGGCTAATAGCATTGTCGTGGTTGTGCCACGTGGGTCCAGCCTGGAACTTCATCGTCCTGAAGACCTGGTGTCGGAAGAGATCGAGCACCTTGCAATGGGCGACCCGGCGCACGTACCGGCTGGTATGTATGCAAAAGAGGCCCTGGAGAACCTGGGGCTCTGGAAGCAACTCGAGAAGAAAGTCCTGGCAGGTGCGAATGTACGGCAGGCCCTCACTTACGTGGAGCGGGGAGAAGTGGCGGCCGGGATCGTGTACGCGACCGACGCGGCGATCACCGATCAGGTGCGAGTCGCCCTTGCCATCGATCCTTCGATGACGCGTCCTATCCGCTATCCCCTTGTGCTGACCCCCGTCGGGGCCGATAATGCCGTTGCCCAATCGTTCTTCGAGTTCATCCAGGGGCCTGAAGCCGCCGCCATCTGGAAGCGATACGGCTTCACCGTCCTCGGCTCCTCGAACGGGCAGAAAGCGAGGAACTCACCTTGATCGCGCACTTGCCGGTAGCGAAGCCCGTTGCGTGAAACCATGGTTTCGGAGTCCCGTTGAACGTGCCCCCTCTAGCCTTTCTAACCCCGGAGGAACTGACGGCCGTGCGGCTGAGCCTCACGGTGGCCACGTCGGCCGCCTTGCTCGCCCTGCCGGCGGGCATCGGGTTGGGCTATCTGCTTGCGCGCGGGCGCTTCGCCGGCAAGTGGCTCGTCGAGGCTGTGGTCTCGATTCCGCTTGTGCTGCCGCCGGTGGTCACCGGTTACCTGCTCCTCGTTCTGCTGGGAACCAGGGGCCCGATCGGATCACTGCTTCTGAATTGGTTCGGAATCCGGCTGGTATTCAACATGCCGGCGGCAGTCGTGGCCGCGATGGTGGTCAGCTTTCCTTTGATGGTGCGGGCGATACGCCTCGCCTTCCAGTCGGTCGACCCGCGGTTGGAAATGGCCGCACGCAGCCTCGGCGCCGGCCGGTTTCGGGCCTTCGCTACCGTATCGCTTCCCTTGGCCCACCGGGGCATCGTCGCGGGCTGGACCCTTTGCTTCGCCCGGAGCCTCGGGGAGTTCGGGGCCACGATGCTCTTGGCCAGCAACATTGCTGGCCAGACGCGGACCATCCCGCTTGCGATCTTCTCCATGACGCAGCGGCCGGGTGGCATCGAGGCGAGTTGGCGGCTGGTCGTGCTGGCGATCCTGCTCGCCTGCGCGGCGATGATCGTCAGCGAATTGCTGGAACGGAGCCAATCACGTCATGAGTCAACTTGAGTTCGATTGCCGTCACCGCTTCCCCGGAGGCTTCCAACTGGATGCCGCGTTCCAGACGCGGCGTACCGTGACGGCGCTGTTCGGTCCCAGCGGCTCCGGCAAGACCACCGTGCTGTCGATCATCGCCGGGTTTTTGAAGCCGGACGGGGGGCGCGTGACCTTCGACGGCCGATCGCTCTGCTGTGGCCGGAATCGCGAGTTTGTGCCGCCCGAGTGCCGTCGCGTGGGGATGGTGTTTCAAGACCACCTGCTCTTCCCGCACCTGTCGGTCCTTGGAAACCTGCGTTACGCCCGGCGACGACCGGCCCCGGGCCGCGAGCCGATCGGGCTGGAAGCCGTGGTGGACACGTTGGAGATCGGCCACCTTGTGAAGCAATATCCCCGGCAGCTTTCCGGGGGCGAACGCCAACGTGTCGCGTTGGGCCGAGCCCTGCTCAGCCAGCCCGACCTGCTGCTGATGGACGAACCCCTGGCGTCGCTGGACGCGGCGCTGAAATCCCGAATCTTGACCTATCTGGAGCGCGTGGTCGGGCAATGGACAGTCCCCGTGCTCTTCGTCAGCCACAGCCAGGCGGAAGTGCGGCGGCTGGCGCAGTGGGTGGTGATGATCGAGCGCGGCCGGGTGATCCGGTCGGGCGAGCCCGATGAGGTTCTGGGAACGCCCGAAGCGTTGGCGATGAAGAACTCGACAGCCCCGCTGAACCTTGTGCGGCTGGATCGGATCGAGCGCACGGGCGACCATTGCCACGGGACCGTGGGAACCCAGCGGGTTTACGTGCCCTTCGGCGAGGACAAGGGCGAAGTCCCCGACCCGCTTTTTGTCCAGTTCAGCCCGCGCGACGTCGTCCTGAGCCGGCGCGATGTACAGGGCCTAAGCGCCCGAAACCACCTGACCGGCCGGATCCGCCAGATCGTGCGGCTTCCCCAGAGCGCCTTCGCCGCCATCGACATCGGCCAGATCATCTGGGCGGAGGTCACCGCCGACGCGGTCACCGAGATGCAACTTGAGCTGGGAACCGAAGTCGTTTGTTTTCTGAAGGCGCACAATCTGCAAGCCGTGGAATAGCGTCCATGACGGTGTGGAAGGAACGGAGATACGTGTTGCTTGCCACCCCCGGACACCGATTCTCCCGGCCCGACTATCTTCCACCCAACTACTCGCCCGCGGCTGAATAACGGCGCCGGCGGCGCATCGCACCTGCCGCCAATACACCTCCAGTCAACAGCATTAGGAAAGCTCCGGGTTCGGGTACCATGGTAATCTCGAAATACGGCTGAGTATCCCAATACGTGGTATTGTCGCTGCTAACGAAGGAGCGCCCCGTTGTACTGTCGGGCGCAGTAAAATCGTTCTCGATCTTCAGGAGCACGCCGTAGTCCAAAAGGTTGTCCCCAGAAGTCCAGGGTCAGGCCTAAACGTTACACTTTACGGAGAGGCTGCACTTTCTGAAGAAGGCTCCTTCGTCTCCGGGGGTAGGCGCGAGACTTGATCGCTATGCTTACGATTCCCTCGGTCGGTTGGCTACCGTCGAGGTCTACAAGCGCAGCGGCAAGACCGTCGATGCGGACCCGCAGACGCCCGGCGACCAGCCCGAAGCGACGCGTTATGAGTACGACCTGGTGGGCAACCTGCTGCGCGAGCGGAAGCCCAACGGCGTGGTGGCCGACCACGTGGACGACAGCCTCGTGTGCGGCAAGTTTTTCTGGCATGCTTGGCTTGGAGCTTCCATCACATGGAAGTTGCGGTTTACACACGCTGCTCACCTCCGGGCTCGCCCCGGAGGATTCGTGACTGGTCGGCTACCAACCGCCGAGTTGCGGAGGAACCCTCATGCTTCCCGTGCCGCGCCGGCCGCCGCCTTGGCGGCGGCCGGCGCGGCACGGGAAGCGAAGTGCGTCACGCGTGCGGCCTGTAGCTGGCCAGTCATCAACCCGGCCGGGGCGAGCCCGGCGGGGACACTCTCGCCGCAGGCATCCGCACGCGTTCAGAATCGCCCTTCTGCCTCTGCCAGAGAATCTTGCCGCACACACCGCCTCAACCGGCTTGACGTGCTCCGCGAGTTCCTCGACAATAACGGCAATGGGGTGTTCGACGCAGGCGACGACCTGCTCACCCGGTTCGACTACACGGTGCGGGCCGACGGCCGGCGCACCGGGGCGGTCGAGCAGTTCTGGATCGACGGCGCGATGCAGCAGAATACCATCGACTCGTCCACTCGCTGGACCATTGGGAGGCGCGGAGCTAAGATAGGGACGAGAATGAACCTGGATCGTCTTCAGGTTGACCGTAAATGAAGAATGTCGGTTTCAGAGGAGTTTGCCATGAATGCTGTGCTTCGTAGTCGACTGGTGCTGTCTTTCGGTCTCCTGTTCTCTGCCGCTGCAACTCCGGCAGCCGGCACGGCAGGCGACGCCGCAGTGCCTCGCGTGACGGTGGCGTCGGTGCGCCGCGTGTTTCATAACGGCGAGCACAACGCCTTCACGGACCTGGTCCGCTTCCGGGGCAAGTTCTACCTGACGTTCCGCAGTTGCCCGGACGGGCACATGGTCCATCCCACGGCCTCGATCATCATCCTGGCCAGCGACGACGCGCAGGAGTGGCGCCAGGTACATCGCTTTCACGTGCCCGAGCGGGACACGCGCGACCCGCACTTCCTGGTATTCCGTGACAGGCTATTCGTCTACACCGGCACGTGGTATAGCGGCCCGACGACGCTCGCGCGCGATGACTACGATTTGAACAAGCACCTGGGCTACGCCGCATGGTCGGACGACGGGACGACGTGGCACAGTCCAATCATGCTCGAAGGCACGTTCGGCCACTACGTCTGGCGGGCAGCCGCGCTGGGCGAGAAGGCGTATCTGTGCGGTCGGCGCAAAGCAGGCTTCGCCATCGCGCCGCGCGGCGAGGGCCGGGAAGTCGAATCGCTCATGCTGGAAAGCGACGATGGTTTGATCTGGCGCCAACGCGCCGTGTTCCAGGAAACCGCCGGCGATGAGACGGCGTTCCTATTTGAGCCGGACGGGAGCGTCTTGGGCGTGGGCCGGCGCGGCAGCAGCCCGGCGCAACTGCTGCGGTCCAACCCGCCGTATGTGCAATGGGAACGCAAAGACCTCGACCGCTATGTCGGCGGCCCGTTGCTGGTCAAATGGGGCGACCGCTACCTCGTCGGCGGCCGCAAGATCACGAAGGAAGCCGGTCCGAAGACGTCGCTCTGCTGGCTATTGGGCGACCAGTTGCACGAGTTCGCGGAACTCCCCAGCGGCGGCGACAACTCCTATCCCGGCTTCGTCGAACTGGCCCCCGGCCGGGCGCTGGTCTCCTATTACTCCAGCCACGAGCGCGACGCGTCGGGCGGGCAGATCACGGCCATCTACCTGGCAGAACTGGTCCTCGAAGATTAACCCTGCATGCCAGCCGCAACCGGCTTGACAGGTCGCCGCTTGGCAAAGGGGAGAAGCAGGCGAATTGGGAGTTGGGAGCTTGAAGCCGGATTATTCACGTAGGGTGACCAAGGTCGCGTAAGTCCTTGGTGGGCCTGCGCAAGCCAAGCCTAGTGAGGTTTGCACGCCGTGAGCTGGAAGCAGGCCCGCCCAAGCGACCGAAGGCCCACCAGGGGCGCGGCTTGCTTGTCACCACCCTACATCGTCGTGAATAATCCGGGTGAAGCCTCTCCAAAGTGTCCACCCTGTCTGAAACAGCGGCAGGATTCTACCTCAGCATCGCTTGAAGGTGAGTGGAACGTCCGAATGACCCCAAGCCGACATGCAACAGGTTGACCTGATATAATTCAGTAGAGTCAGTGACGGTCTTTCCGGTTCGGGAACACCTGCGGTCGGGTGGCGTTTGCAACCCGCCGAGCGTCTCTCACGTCAAGGTCTTCCCGCGGGACCGCGGGACCGGGTTTGTATTGACCAGTAGCGAACCGATGGACATCGCTTCTGGTGTTCGTTGGCTGTTGGTTATTGTTCGTGACTCTGTGTAGCTGGTGGTGGATGAGCAGACACCAATTCGTCATTTGTGGCGCGCATGCGTCCCACAGGAGGTTGTTATGTTAATTGCCGCGAGACAAATCCGTGGTTGTTCGATCGAGGGTACCGACGGCGGCTTGGGGAAAGTCAAGGACCTGCTGTTTGACCGGGAAAGCTGGAGGATACGCTATCTCGACGTCGACACGGGCGGCTGGCTGCCGGGCCGGCACGTGATCCTGTCGCCGGAAGTGATCCAGTACGCCGATTACGCGGCGCAGCGGCTAAGAACGCGCCTGACACCGGAGCAGGTCGAGAACAGTCCGTCCCTGGAAAGCCATTTGCCGCTGTCGCGCAAGTACGAAATCGAGACGGCGCAGTACTTCGCCTGGGAAGCTTACTGGGCACACGTCGAGCCGGCGGCCGAAGAACCCGAGGCCGGCATCGACGCGAACCTTTTCAACATCCAGGCAGTGTGTCGATACCAAATCGAGACGGCGGACGGCAAGATCGGCCACGTCGACGACTTCATCATCGATGACGGGGCGCTGGATGGCGTCCCGTGGGAGATTCGCTACCTCGCCGTCGATACGCGACATTGGTTCCCAGGCCGGCAAGTGCTCGTTCCTCCAATTTGGGCTGAGTCGATCGACTTCAGTACGCGACGAGTCCATATGGAAATGGACCGCGAGACGATCAACAACAGCCCGGAGTATGACCCGCATTCGCCGGTCAACTGTCAATGGGAAGAGGTGTGCCACGACTACTACGGCCGCCCCACATCCAGCAGGGAGGCAAGCTATTCTGCATAATGGACAGATCACCTTTTGTGACTCGGGCCAAGGCACCCCTGGTGTTGCCAGTCGATCGGGATCCCACGAGTCGGCAGTCGAGTAATCAGCGGAGTTGGCTGCGAGGGTCCGGGCACCTTCCCGGCTGCCAATGCACCGACAACTGAGGCCACACGTCCCAAGGTCACCGCCAATCGCCGGGCTCGTAGATGTACGGCGAACGCTTCAGCGAGTAGCGGCCGTGGAAATCGAGGTTGCCCCCGTCGTACAGATGCTCATATTCGTCGCGGAGCAGGGGCTTCTTCTGGAGGTCGTATCTCTCGATCACTTCCGCCACCTTGCGGTCGGACATCTGTCGCACGGTGTCGTACAGGTTCAAGTCGCAGGGGAATAGGAAACTCCCGACGTGCGTGTGCTTCCGCTCCAACAGCCGCATGAATACGGCCATTGCCCGCTTCCTGGCGAACTCGTCCGCACCGTGCACGACGATGTGCGACCCGTCCAGCACGACCGAAGGGCTTTCCGCGGGCGCCGTGTGCATGGTCACTTTCCACACGGGGAAGTCGCTGTCGCCCAGCGCCGCTTCCAACGGCTTGAGATTGCCCTTGACGTTGTCCTCGTAGTCATGAACGACGATGAACGCGTCGATCCAATCAAGCGTCCCTTTATCCATTTCCGTTGCGTCTTCCGGAACGACCACCTGCACCAAGGCCCGATCGGCCTCCAATAGCCGCATTTCGTCCCAATCGGCCGGCGCGATGCGGATGATGGCACTTCGATATCGGACCTCGATGACCGAGCATTCTTCCTCGGCCACCAGGGCGACGGCGCCGGCTTCGCCGGTTGGCATGTCCACTCCGCCAATGGTCACGCTCCCGATGACGTAGTCGTTCGGCACGAAGGGTGTGAACTGGAATCTGCTGCCGGGCGTCGCCTTCAGCATGATGCGGGTGGTGAACTCGATTCCGTTGCCTTCATATTCGACGTCGGCCGATTGGGCGCCGCTTCCTCGAAGGGCTCCGATGGCCCGCAGCGCCGTCACGCTCCGCCGGGGAACCGTCACGTCGCGGGCCACCGTGCCGGTTCCGTCGAACCGGAGTGAAAGAGGTTCGCCGTAATAGTCGGCGAACACGAGTGCCGCTCCGTCGCCGTGCAACTCGTCGCCGTCGGCCGCAACGTCGGTGGTTTGTTCATGCGGTTTGTGGTTGCCGATGACGAGAATCGTGTCGAACTTGTCGCCGTAGCGAGCAAGGAACAACGCGCCGTTGGCCTCGGCACCCGGCACGACACGCCAGCCCGCCATGATGCACTCGACCATCAGCGCCCGGTTCTCGACCTGCTTCTGCTTGCCGTGGGTCAGCAGGGAACTCATGTAAACGCCGTGGCGGAAGCAGTGGAGCATATACTGGTCGAAAAAGTAGCGGTAGTAATTCCGCAATTCCGGCTCGGTGAGTTCCATGAACCGGTCGCCCAGCCACTCGTGCGACAGGTCCATGCCGTGCAGCCTGCCAATGGGGGCGTCGAACGCCTTCTCGCCGGACAGGATTCTGCCGGTTGAGAATCGGCCGGGATAGCCCATGTTGTCGTTGAAGCGCATCTCCTCGGTCAGGTGCTTGTCGGCCGTGACGGCGGTAATGTACGACACGTAGGAGCCGTCGCCCAGCGCGGCGAGGTCGCGCTGGCCGGAGCGGAGCGTGCCGAGATACCGGAACCACTGCCCGAAGCCGAACGCCAGCCGCAAGTATTCCTCCTTGTCGCGGCCGAAGGACCGCCCCGCCGTCCGCAACGCGATCGGGTCGCTGAAGCGGGCCGTGCAGTCGTAGGTCGTGTCGTGCGTGAAGCCTTTATTCCAGGGCCCCCACAGTTCCGCGAAGAAATCGGCCTGCCGCTGGTTCCAGCCCAGCAGCGGCGTGTTGTAGGTGTTGACCATGCAGGCCCGGATCCGGCTGTTGGCGTACTTCTGCCCGCACTGGAGCTTATCGCCGACCATGTCCAGCCCCTCGGGATAATGCCCGTTGATAATCAGGATGTTCAGGCATTGCGGATGCCAGTGGCGAACGTGCATCGTGTAGTTCTGCTCATAACTGCTCTTTGCGGCGTCGATCTGCCGCTGCCGGTACGCTTCGAGATCGGCAAATTGGTTCCACTTGACCTTGGCGTACTCGTATTCGGGCACGTCCAGATACTTCTCGTTCTTGAACCAGGGGCCGATGCCGGCCTCGTCTCCCTTGATGCCGTAGTTCGGTTCGTGCCGCCAATCGTGGCCGCAGTACAACAGCCGCGCAATCTCGCGGCCGTAATCGAGTCCCCTCGCGCCCGGATTGGTGATGACGTACGTGCATGGCATGTGGGTCAGGACCGACACGCGCGGGTTCTTCGTGTACAACGGCCCGTCGTGGGCATGGTAGTATTGCTCCAACGCCTTCCGGGCGCCGTATCGGGAACCGCCCGCAAGGAGGAAGAACGCGTACTTCACTTCCTGCTGCGGGTCGATCACCGCTTTGAAACCCTGCCGGACGGCGCCGCCGCCGTCGCCCAGGGGCAGCCATTCGTTGATCAAGTCGCTCACCCACACTTCCGAACTGAGCCCGACCCCGGCGTATCGGCCGGCGCTGCCTGCGGCGGAAAACGGAACGGTCTTGGCAAACTCGTCCTTCCTTCGCGGCAAGTGGACGAGGTCATGGAAGACCGAGCCGTCGAAATACTCTGTGACGCCGCGGAAGGGCAGCGGGAGGGAAAACTGCACTTCCAGCCGGCGCGGGCGGTCTGCGAGGTTCTCCAGTGTTACCTCCCAGACGGTCCGTCCGGAGCCGGGCGTGATCGTCGAGCGAGCAACCAGGTCATCGCCGTATCGCTGGCGAAACGACAACGCGTTCTCACCCTCGCTGAAATCGGAGCCCTGCACCGCATGGAACAGCGGCGTTCGTTCCAACCCTTCCCAAATCAGGATGCCGCCCAATTCGTCTGCGGCCTCCTCGTCGCCTGCTGTAACCGCCTTGATGAAGCCGTCGCTCCGGTCGATTGCGGCCGTCATGTTTTCGGCAAGCCGGACGCGCAGGGGCTTGCCTTCGAGCCGGACAGGGAACGACTCGGCAACAACCGGGAGCCTTGCTTTGCCGGGGTATCGCGGCGGGGGCGTTTCGAGGCCGGCGAAGGCATCATCCGGGCGGACGCCGTCGCGCCAGGGCGGCTCGAAGTCTTCCGTGTAACGCACGACGTTCGACACGGCCAACTCGTCCATTGTCATTCTCAGCGGAGAGGCCGTGCCCCAGGAAGCGGCGCCGAAGTAGATCCCGGGCTTGTCCACCCGCGAACTCACGATCCCCTGCACCTCGCGCATGTCGTGCGTGAACACCAGCCGCCCGTCGATGTAGACGGCGAACTCGCCTTCGGACCACGTTTGCGTATAGTAGTGCCACCGGTGTGTGCCGAGGGGTTCGGGAAAAGTGACGGTACCCTGAATGTCCTCCGGTCCGGCCCCGGCCCAGAAGATGCGGAGCGTCCTTGGCGAGATGCGGCAGCCTATGCGGTGCCGGCTGTTGTCCGACTGGAGGAAAGGTCCTTCCTTGTCGTCCTTCAGCAGAAACCAGAACTCCAGCGTGCCCTGATGCACGTCGAAGTTCCCGTGCGGCGAGAAGCCGAAGTTGAAGTAGAACGGCAGCGCGGAATCCGATTGCGTGTAGAACTCGTCGTGGAGGAAGTCGCGGTCCAGATCGAGCCCCCGGCCGTAGTATCCTTCGGCCGGCAGGAAGCCCATCCCGCCGAACCTGCGGTAGCCCATCGCGTAGTCCGCCTCCTCGATCCCGCTGTCGAAACGGGCCAGCAACAGCGTATATCGGTCGGGCTGGAAGGGGTATTGACCCTCGGGCCACGGCGCCGATCCGGCTCGGGCGTCCAGGGTGACGTCGTGCCAGAGCGACAGGCAGGGACACACGAGAAGAATAACGAGGATGATCGGGACTCGGGCTTTCGTCATGGCGTATCCTGTTCTTTGGTATTTCCTGTTCGCCACATGACGCCTGCGAGGTGGGGCTCCCACCGGGACGAGCCTGGGAGTGTCGACACAACCGTCCTCGCTGCATCGAAGTTGCCTGTCTCCTATACCGCGCGGCCGCCCGTGTATTGGCCAACACGTTGCGTCACGATGGTGACCGCTTCGCGATGTGCTGGTACCTGGCAACATTCGCTTCCGAACAGTGAGGCGAGGCTGTTCACACGCGCCGGCTATTTCGGTACCGCGGCCGGCAACCGGCAGCGACGACCCCGCTGAGAATCAGCAGCATCCATGTCGTTGGCTCCGGCACAATAACGGCCTTGACCGTGAAGTCGGTGAAGCGGACGGCGCGCCAGCCGTCAGGATGGTTGGCCTGAAAGTGGAGCCCGAAGCGGGTGATAGTGTCCTCCGGCAATTCGTAAGTCAACGGGCTGCCCACCTCGATGACGCTGTCGAACGTCAAATGGGACCATGTGCCGGGCAGGCGGTCGAAGTCGAACTCTTGCGGTGCCCACGTGTTGGCGCCGGCGGTATGCACGAACGTTTCGGTGGTCGCGTACCACTGGCCGTCAATCTCGACAACCACGCGCCCGCTGATGGGAGTGGCCTGGTTCTGGTTTCGCATGAGCCACGAGAACGACGTCACGTCGAAGAGGGCCGGATCCATGGGGAACGCGTCCGTATAGAAGACGGCCTGCGCCGTTTCGTCGCCGGCGAAATTTCCATAGAGGTAGGTGTATCCACCTGCCTCGGCAATGCGCGCCTCCATGCCGCCGCCCGGAAGGTTAATGACACTGCTGCTGGCGGTCAGTTGCGCCTTGCCGGCCCAGCCCTTGCGGGGCAAATTGCCAATCGACCCGGAGAAGTCCTCGATATAGACTTCGTCGGCCACCTGCAATTTCAAAGCGTTCACGTAGCCCCATTCAACAGTCGGAATCACGTTCAACGTGAGTTGACCGTTGGCGTCCGGTTGAACCAACTCCCAGGTCATGAACAACTTATTCCCCCAACCGTGAATGCTTGCGCTGAAATTCTGGGATCCCGTAGGGCCGCCGGAGTCGGCATAGGTGTCGTTGACCAGGTAGTTGGCCACACGATTCGCGCCGCTGTCGGCCCGAGAGGATATCAGTTCGACGCGGTAATAGGGCGCCGAGAGGTTGGAGAACACCACCGTGCCCGTACCGCTGGTCGCAAAACTGTCGGCCGTCGCGCTGCCGACCGACCAGGAGATGCTCGGCACGTTCCAAGCACCTCCGTCTAATGTGTCGTCGTAGTTCGTGGCGAAACCGGTCATCTGCGAGATCTCGATGCCGGTGTTGCAGCCGCTGCTGTTTCTCAGGGCCAGCGGAATAAATGGGTTGATCGTCGGCACAACGTTCCATGTGACCGGGGTGCCGTCGACCAGACCGGCGGCCGCGCCCGTGTAGTCGCCGAAGTCGACGTAGATCGGCGACGCGTCAACGCCGGTAGCCCTCATTGCCGGCGCGACGACACACGAAATGACCGAAAGAAGAAAGACGATTCGTGCTGCTCGACAGATAGCCATGACTCCTGCCTCCCCGGCGAGGGTGTTTTCGCGCTGCGCAATCTCTTGTGATTTGGGTTCACTTCGGACACGCCGACAACCCAACTGCCGACATTGCAGCGCAACCCCCCCCAGTGTATCAAGCAGCGGCAAGTCGGTCAAATACCAGACGCGATTCCTTGGCTCAGCGACCTCGACCCGAGACATCTCCCCTATTGTAGTGGGGCTGACGATTGCTGTCCGGGATTGGGAACCTCATGTTCATGCACGTCGGCTTATCCTTGGGGGCGCGCCGGCAATATGCCGATGCTGAACTGGACGACTACGGGATGCCCAGGGGCATGGGCCACCTGCGGGGCGGCGTCGAGCACGTCGAACGCCTGCACATCCCCTGGCACGGCTCCTCGGTCACGCTCGCCGAGGAAAGCGAAATCCACCCGCGACCCAACCGCCGCGACGAACCAGTCTACTTCCGCCCGCACGAACAGTCGGAGTTCTCCACGCGGGAGATCGAAAACGGGGTTGAGGCGACGTGGCGCGGGCTGACCAACGGTGAGGAAGTGTTCGCCGACGACCGGCTGACGATCGCCGCCTGGGTCGAGCCCGGGACCGGCCACGTCGCGTTTAAGGCGTCGGCGGCCAGTCCCGAGCGGGGCGTCTTCGGCGTCCAGGTGCCGATCGCGAACCTTCACGCCGACCACGACTTCATCATTCCCAGCTTCAGCGGCATCATGGTCAACCGCCGCATGACCACCGGCCTGAAAACGTTCGACGGATTGCGCAATTTCCTCGAAGCGCGGGTGGTGGGAATCAAAGGCCGCGACGGGAGCGTTGGGCTGTGGGCGCAGGACGACCTGTTCTACAACCATTACCTGTTCTTCCATTGGAGCGGGCGGGCTTTCTCGCTCGCGTTCGAGCACCTCAACCTCATGCCCTTTGAGGACCACGACCGAACGGAATCGGTCGTCTACTATCTGGACGTGTTCGACGGCGGCTGGGTCGATGCCATGACGCCCTACCGCGACTGGTACCGCGAGCGGTTCGCCGAGGAAATGAAGCTCAGGGCATCGACCGAATGGGCCGACCGCATCCGGATCATCATCGACAGTTTCGCCAAGGACGACAGCGAGATGCTCGCCCGGGTGGCCGAGATGTTCGAACCCGATACGGTGCTCTTTCACGAGTGGAACGCCCGGGCGCCCGGGTTCGACACCGAACTACCCGACTGGACTCCGCGCGAAGGCTACGCCGATCGCGTGCGAGCGATTCAGGAGCACGGATTCCGGACGATGGCCTACGTGAACACGTACTGTGTGAACTACAATTCGCCCGTGTTCCAGCGCGACAACATTGCCGAGTTCGGCCTCACGCGCAAGAGGAACTGGTACCTGCGTGGGACGGAGAGAAAGGCAGGTCGGAGACCGCGACCTACACCACGACGTTCCCCGCCTATTTCTTGTTCATTCAAGGCGAAGTGGAGCAGGGTGGCTACGGCTACATCGGCGATGACGAGGAATCGGGAATCCACGTCATCCCCGACGTGGGCCTGGATATTGGCGTGGACTTTGAAATCGCTTACCGGAGAATATGGCCGGTGCCCGACGTCGGCGGGACGGGCCAGCCCGGAATGGAGTCGTTACGCAGGACCAGCAGCCAGGAAGAAGTGACGCTCGACTACTTGGTTGAGGTTCCCGACGACGCAACCTCGCTGCTTCTGTACCTGAAGAATGCTCAGAACGTCCACGGCAACGGCACCATTGCCCGGCTTTATCTCAACGGCAAGCTGGTGCGGGCTTACGATTTCGGCGCGATTGCCAATCCCGAATGGAAGCCTGGTACGGACGGGGTGCCAAGCAACCTTTGGCCGGAAAGGCGCGTTCACATGTGGCGGGTTCCGCTTGGAAAGCTGGCCGGCCAGCCGGTGCTGATCACCCTGGGAACCGACTCCCGCAAATGCACCAATGCCGACAACTTCTGGTGGTCCAGACCGATCCTCGTACGCGACGAGAAGCAGCCGGAAGCCTACGTCGTTCTGACCGACGAGGGCGAGATTGCCGAAGACGCATCCCGGGTGCTCGACGCCGCATTCGTCCTTCAGGAGGGCACCGGCCGCACTCCCTGTGGATATTGACGCCAGACGGCAGCGCCGAATTGGCGAGACTTTCGCTACGCGCGCCGGCGAATCTCTCCGAAACTCGCATCCAGCGTTCCGGAGAAACGCGACGGTCTGCGATCTCTCCATGCCTCGCGCAAGAAGCCGGGACCTGCCCCCTTCCCGCGGAAGAGGACAGGTCCCGGGTGAATCATGGCCGGCTTCCGCGGCCCTTCAATCGTTTGCGGGGGCAAGCTTCGCGCCGCAATGCCCGGAAACGCTTCCCGCACTTCTCACACGGCGTCAGCCTTCGGACAAACGAAGCCGTCGCGGTATTCGCGGGCGAGCAGGGCAGTGGCCTCGGGCGAGTCGGGGAACACTTCGCGCTGGGGGTCGAACTTCAGCAGCGGTCCCATGGAAATGGGATACTTCTTCAGGTCGACGCCGTTGTCGGTCAGGTGCTTCGCGGTGCGTGCGAGGGTTGCCTGGTTGTCGTCGAGGCTCTTTACGCCGGCCAAGATGCGCCCGGCCTCCTGGATCGAAACGGTGTTCTCTTCGCCCAGGTAGTACGAGATGTTACCCAAATGGCTCATGCCTGCCGAAAGGTGTCCTTCCCAGGCATCGGCACGGAGTTGCTTGGCATCGCGGCTGACGCATGCATCGATGAAGTTCTCGAAGTGATTCTCGCCGCCTTTGAACTCCTTGACCACCTGGCCGGCCTTGTCGTAGGCGATGCAGTGGGCATAAGAGCGCTGCACGAGGATCCCGTCGCTGCCGTAGAAGATTACGCCGATCTTTCCGCCCTTTGGGCTGCCGAAGAGCCGGTTGATTTCCTCGTCGGCCGAGTTGTCGACGTCGAGGCCGCGGGTTTCAAACACGATGCACTTGTCCCCGTAGTCATAGATCGAGACTTCCGTGTTCGCGGTGTCCCCGGCATCGACGTAGCTCGGATCCTTGCGTTCCGCCTGGTAGCCAAGCCGGCCGCCGTACGAGATGATACTCTGCGGGTGGCTGTTGATGCCGAGGCCCCACCGGGCGATGTCGGTCTGGTGCGGGCCCTGGTTGCCCAGGTCGCCGTTGCCGTACAGCCGTTGCCAGTGCCAGTCGTAGTGGAACTGTGGGCGCGTGACCTTCGGGTTGGTGAACACCGCCGGACCGCTCCAAAGGTTGAAATCGACACCGGCCGGAACCGGATAGTCGCCCTTCGGGCCGATCGACTTGCGCCGCTTGTAGCACAATCCACGGGCGAACTTCACCTCGCCGATTCCTCCTTGCCGGATATACTCCATCGCCTCGAGCAACGCCTGGCTGGAACGGCACTGGGTGCCGACCTGGCACATCCGCTTGTACTTTGCGGCTGCGGCGACCACGGCCGAGCCTTCGGCAATGTTGTGACTGACCGGCTTCTCGACATAGACGTCCTTACCAGCCTGCATCGCCCAGACCGCACATAGCGCGTGCCAGTGATTCGGCGTGGCCGTACCAACAATGTCGACGTTCGGGTCGGCGAAGGCTTCGCGCATGTCGCGATACAGTCTCGGTTTGAAGCCGCCCTGCCGCTTGGCTGTTGCTTCCTGCCGACTCTCGCCGACTTCTTGATCGACCTCGACAACTGCGACAATTTGAGTTCGCGGGTCGCTGGAGAACGCTGAAAGGTGACTGCCCCCGCGGCCACGGAGGCCAACCACGGCGACCCCAAGCTTATCTTTTGCGGCGCTGGCACGAGCAATGTAAGGAGCGGCGGAAAGTGCGGCCGTGGCCGCAAGAGATTGACGCAAGAAACGACGGCGAGTAACGATTGACATGGGGTTGGGTTCCTCAGCTATGGGGCAGGAAAGACAAACAAATCCTATAGAACCTAGTTTAGGCGAACCGGCCGCAAATGCAAGGCAGGTGCGCAGCACGGCCTTCAGGATGGCGGTACGTCAACTAACCAGAAGAGGGGCATTGGCTTCCCTCTCGGCTCGTTACATGATAGAATTGAAGGATAAGGGAAAGTGTTCCCGCGACGTCCCGTTCAGCATCGGAAAAGGAGGTGTGCTGTAATGAATCGTCTGCTCCTGATCGCTGTGTGTGCCGCTGTAGCCCTTTCGGGGGTTTCGGCTTTCGGACAGTATGTTGTGGCGGGCCCCGTGCCCGTGGCCGTGTACCGGCCCATCCCTGTCGCCGTCCCAATCACCACGGTCTACCAGCCCGTAGTTCCGGCCTACGCGCCTGTCGTGGCATACCGGCCGATGGTCGTCCCGGCGCCGGCTCCGGTTGTGTACGGCGCTCCGGCAGTGATCTATGCCGGGCGTCCGGCGGTGGTGCGTGCCAAGGTGTACCTGCCGGGGCAGCCGGTTCGGAACGTGTTGCGTGCAGTAACGCCGTAACCTATCGGTCCTCGGTCGCGACCGGCTCCGGGCTTGGGGTTTCTGCGTCGGGGAGTTGCGTCTTGTCCGCGGCATCGGCGGCCACAAGAACCACGCGAAACCCCACGTTCCAGGAGCGGTTTTCGGGGAACTCCGTGCCTCGGCTTGCCGAACGGCAGGACGGGGCGATGCTGTCGGAGCTTCCGCCCCGAACTGCGCGAGCCCAGCCGCGCGAGGAGCCCATCGGATTGTCGACCGGCGACTCGGAGTAGTAGCTTCGACTGTGCCAGTCGACAACCCACTCCGCCACGTTTCCGTGCATGTCGAACATCCCCCACGGATTGGGCCTTCGGGTGGCTACGGGCTGAACCCTCCTGTTGGAGTTGAGAAGGAACCAGCCATGCTCCGGTAGGCTTGCGTCTTCGTCGCCGAAGTGGTAACGGGTTGTACTCCCCGCACGGCAAGCATACTCCCACTCGGCTTCCGTTGGCAACCGATACACGCGATCGCCCAGCTTCTTGCCCGACGCTTGGGTAAGTCGGCGGCAGAACTCAGCGGCCTCCAGCCAAGTGACACGGACGACAGGCAAGTTCGGCACTTGGGATCGACTTGGGTTCACGCCCATGACGCGGAAGTACTGCTCCTGCGTCACTTCCGTCGCGCTCATCCAGAACGGACGCGTGATACGCACCCGATGCTGCGGCGACTCGGTTTCAAGCCGATCCCGAAAGGAACGATCGGCTTGCATTACCGACATCTGCGTTTCCGTCTGGATCGCCTCCTCGGTCGTCCCCATCAAGAACTCGCCCGGAGGGATCAAGCCCATCCTCATTCCGATCGGGTTGGTTTCGTCGACGGGTACGTTAAGGTGCTTTGCCCAGGCTTGCTGATGCTGGGCGGCCCGCTGGGCGTCGAACGGTGCGACGGCAAGCGGCGGAGGAGCGCCGGCTTCCTGGCGGGGCGAGGCGGCCTGTCCCGTCTTCTCGAGTTCGGCCAGCCGTTTTGTCACACGCGCCTTCAGCAACGTGCTTGTCAGTTCCGGGTACGCCCGCTCGTACCAATGGGCCGCGCGGCGCAAGAACACCGGCTTTGCCTGCTGATCGCTCACTTCGGCCAACTCCCACCATGCGTCGGCTAACTCAGCCTGCCCCGCGGCGTCCAAAGCAGTGCTGTTCAGTTCCCGCTCAGCCAGGGCGCGCAACTCCGGCTCGGAACCCTTTGCGAAATGCGGCAGCGCTTGGCTCCAATCATTCCGGACGAAACAGTGCCACCGGGCCAAAGTTGTGTGGGCCGCCTCATCGTCGGGATTCGACTGCACGGCCGTGCGCGCCGCCTGGACCTCGTCGGATTGGGTGCGAAGTTGCTGGACCCTTCGGCGCCGGTTCAGCGCCTCAACCCGAAACGGACGACCCGCGGAAGCCTGGCACGCGCGATATACGGCCGCCGAGAGCGAGTCGGCCAGGTCGAACCGTTCAGCGGCCAACGCTTCTTCGATCACGGTCGCCGAACTGCGCACCAGGGCGCCAATTTGCTCCTCGCTGGTGGCCTTCTTGGAGAAGCCGTCCAACATGGCTACCTCCACGCGGAGCCGGTCCACGTCGAACTCATCGGCGATCTGACCTACCAGCCGCATCATGCGTTCGCCCTCGCCCGCCTCGGAGGCCAGTTCCGAAGCGCGACGCAGCAGGACGAACCGTTCAGCGGCATCCCCGCTCTTCTCGGCCAAGGCAGCGAGTTGGTCAACCAGCGCCAGCCGTTCCGCCAACGGACGTGCCGAAGACGTATCATACGTCTCGTCGAGCACGCGGCGCACCCCCTCTTGCGCGGCGCGATCGGGGACCGGCCTCTTCGCGGCCTGAACTGGCTGAGAGGGCGTCGTTTCCGCAGGCGTTTCAGGGACATCGGAAGGCGGCGCAGGACCCTCCGGCTCTGGTGGTCGACCGGGCATCAAGTCATCCACGACCGGGCGAGGATCGGTCGGCTGCTCCGGCGCCGGATCGTCGGGCATTGCGCCGGCAGGCTCTGTTAGCTGTTCGTCTTCCTCGTTGGGCACGACAGCAGGCGTGCTGGGCGGGTCGTCGGCCGGCGGCGTCACGGGAACGTCGTCGGCAGCGTCTCGCGGCTGTTGCCGTTCGTCCGGCTCCGCCTGCGCCACGTCGGCCGGCCTTTCGGGCTGCCGCAGTTCTTGCTGCGGATCAGGAGTTGCCTGTCCGGCGGCGGCGGGTTGCCGCGGCTCGGCTTCCGCTTGCTGCACGTTGCCGGAGCCTGAAAGCCACCACACCAGTGCCCCAAGCAAAACGAGCCCCGCGACGGTGGTAATGGCAAGAATCACCGGTGACAGAGCGGCACGCTCGTCGGCCGGATACAACTCGGCCTCCGTGCCGATTGAAGGAGCCTGGGCACCGGCCGGAAACGCCGCGACGGGCACGGACGCTACCGGCACGGCCCGGGGTACCGGTACTGCCGAAGCGGCGAGTGCCTGGCGAAGCTGCCCGTCATACGCAACCTTCTTCTCCGGGTTCAGCAGGCAGACACGCGCGGCGGCCACCTCGTTGAGCAGCTTCTGGGACAACTGCGAATGCTTTCCGGCCGCAAACCCGCGCAAGTGCCCCATCTGCCGGTCGGCTGCGTTGGCGATGACCCCGGCGTTCTCCTCGAACAGCCCGATTCCCAGGAGACGGTAGTGGTGCGGCGGCTGGTCGGAGGGAGTTATTCCGAGCCATTCATAATAGGGGTCAAAGACATCCGTCATGACTGCACCCGCCGGAATCAACCTGCCCTCAAGAATGCCAACTACTTCCACTCTATGCCACAGCGGGCAGGCCGTCAACCAACCCCTCCGTTGGGGATGAAATAATTTTTAGTGGGTTATGTGGCTGTTCTTGCTTGTGCACTGACGCAGCCGGGCTGGTCTAGTTATAATGAAACACCGTAACCCACGCTCCGTTCCGGGGGGGCTACAATCAACAGGCATCGTGCACGACTCTCAGATAAGTGCTCGGCGTTGGCATCCCGAATTATTCACGAAAAACCGAGGTGTTTCATGGACATTTCCCGCAACGAACACATCTCCCGACGTCGTTTCACTCGCGATACCGTGCTACTGGCCGGTGGGGCTCTGCTGGGCACGTCGCTGAAGCACTCTGCTGACGCGGCGTCCGCGACGGATTCGTTCCCGCGGGTGAAGCTTGGGCGAACCGGCGAACTGGTGACTCGCATGACCCTGGGTACCGTTCCGTGCGCCATGCCGGAAGGGGCAACCCCGCGGCAAGTGGCCGATGTCATCGACGAGGCCCTCAACCAGGGGGTGCGATCAGTCGATGTGGCGCCGGCCTACCTGCGAGCCGAGGAGGGCGCCGGGCTGGCGCTCGGCGAACGTCGTCGCGAGGTCTTCCTGTCGACCAAGGTGGCGGCCAGCACGGTCGAGGACGCCGAACGGTCGCTGGGCAACAGCCTGGAGTTGTTGAAGACCGATTACGTCGACGTACTCTACCTGCACAGCGTCGGGTCGCGACCTCAGGACCGCGATCCCGACGTAGCGCTAAAGCCCGACGGCGTCTTCCCTTGGTTGCTCAAGCAAAGGCGAATGGGCAAGTGCCGCTTTGTAGGCGTCTCTTCGCACAATGCGCCCAGCATGTGTATCCCCTTGCTCGAAACCGGCGAAGTCGACGTCCTGCTTACCGTGGTCAACCTGGTCGATCGGTTTACCTATAACCACGAAGGCGTCCTGCTCCCCATTGCGAAGAAGCACGGCACGGGCGTCATCGCCATGAAGGTATTCGGCGGGGCGAAGCGCGTGCTGCCCGAAGGGGTGCCGTTCAATGTCGCGGGACCGACGGAACTTGACAGGGAACACCTCGCAACGTCCCTGCGGTATGCCCTGGGAGTACCGGGCATTGCAGCGGTGAACCTCGGATGCCGCACGCGCGAAGAAGTGCGCGCGAACGTGGCCGCGGTGCTCGGCTACCAGCCCCTTTCGGACGACGAGGCCCTGGCCGCCGAAGCGCTGGGACGCGAATTGGCGCCAAAATGGGCGGAACGCTTCGGTCCGGCCGAACGTGTCGCTTGAGCAAGCCGCGCCATTGCGATGTGCCAGTGCAGGGCCCGCGCTTGATGCTGGCCGCTTCGTGGCACACTTTTCGTGACGTGGGGTTGTAGCACGTGGGCAACCGTTTGCGGGGTAGCGGCGCGGGCGGTGTTCTCCGCTGCATGCAAGAAGGATTGCCTGCCTGTTTGAAGTTGACAGCTTTGTCAGCCCGATCTATTCTTGTGCACCCTCAGACAGCGTACCTCGCGGAGCCCGGTAACGGATAGCACGTCGCTCCGGCCGGTTCACCACCCCAAATGAGAGATGAACGATGTTGCCACAACCTGCGACCCCTTGCTGGCTGCGAGTCGTCACGGTCGCGGCCGGGTTGATTGGCGTCTTGGGCTGTTCCGACCGGGCGACCACTGAGAGCCCCCGGCTACGTGCCAGCCTGCTGGAAATGCCAGCCGCCGGGGCGGACCTGCAAGCGGCCGATCCCAAGCCCGCCGCGCCAACGGCCGAGCAGGCCGAAGCCTGGCATGAGATGGGCATTCGCCTGTAC
>JAVEUP010000116.1:0-27103 GCA_034005525.1 Thermoguttaceae bacterium
GCGCTTCCCTTACGGACCCTCTGGGGCGTTGCGGATCGCTACGCAACTACTACCCCAGCCCCCACCCCCCGCCCACAAATCCCACAACGCAACCGGCTCTAACAGGGGGGCTGTCTCAATTTTCGCGGCACAAAGGGCGTTCTTGCCCAATGATCCACCGTTTCCGCCGCGAAACACGGGATTGTCCCCTTCGCTTGGAGCGGAGAAGACCGCCCGCACCGCCCCGTGAACGGTTACGATCAACGCTTCGGGATCGCACCCGCCCCGCCCTCGACCACGTGCAGCTTCACGGTATACACGTTCGTCGGCTTGTTCTCCCAAGGGCGTTTCAGTTCAAAAACCAGTTGCAGCGTACCGCGAGCATCCGGCGCCACGCGCGCGGTGAAGATCCTCCGCTCGGTCACTCCGCCCAATAGCTGCCGACCGCCGGGCCCGACCCGGCGAGGCACGGCCTCCGATCGCTCGCTGACGGCAACCCCCGGGTCCGCCCGGGCCAAACGGGCCTCGAAGGGGTTCGCCCCGGAAAGGCCCACCCAGAAGTCGATACTCGCCAAGGGGCCGACGCGAAGCTCCATGTCCTTCAACTCAAACGCCCCCGTCAGAAGCGGCTTCTCAGCCGGTATGTCCGGCTGTTCGTCGGCGCGCACGCCTACCCACGCAAAACCCTTCGCCGCGGCACTACTCCACTTGCCACGGAAGCGATTGCAGTCGGTCACGAAACGGACGTCCTCGAATCGCACGGCCACGTTGCCGGCAACCAGATTCGTGGCATTCCACACCTGCCCCTTCTCGCTGAGCGGCCCGGAGCAATACAGCTCCCACGCTCCCTCGAAGTTTCGCAGGTAGCCGGTGGCCTTGTCCTCTTCGACAACGACCTTCAACCGGGCCGCCTTGGGCAATTCGCCGGTTGCGTCCACGTTTTCGTACCAGCGGACGTCCCAGAAGCCGGCGAAAGAACAGCCGGCGGCCACCGGTTGGTCGGCATCGGGCGCGTCGCGCGACAAGAGTATCTCGCTGATGCGCGCCGCCCCGGCCTGGAGCGTCACTTCCTGACCCTTTGTCTTGTAACCCGCCTTCGACACGACCGCCACGTACCGGCCGGCCAGCGCCCGGAGGTCGACGCGCCCTTGCGCGTCGGTCTGCCCGGTCCGCAGGTCGCGCACTTCCCCTTCCCTGGGTTTGAGCACGACGCGGGCATTATCAACCGGCCGGCGGCTGCCTTGGACCTCCTCGACGACCAGCAGCGTCAACGTCAACTCAGGCTGTTCGACCGGCGGAACCGGCTCGGGCGCCGGCGGCTTGGGCCCGGGCGACGGGGGCGTTGGCACGGGTTGATCCGGCGCCAACGGGGACAGGTCCTCGACGGGTATCGGCACAATTGGGCCCGCGTCGTCCGGCAGGGTTTTCAAGTATAGGAACACACGATTGTCAGCGTCCTTGGTGACGGACACGATCCGCGTGTCCGGCTGAAATCCCGCCTTGAGCGCTCCTGCCAAATAGTCAGCCTCGCCGTCGCGCAGGGCCAGTTCCGCGACGCCGTCCGGGCCGCTGATGCCGGTCGGGCGTTGCTCTCCCGATCGATCGTCCTTGATGGCGAACACCCGGGCGCCCGCCAGTGGCCGCCGACTCTTGCCCCGGACTTGGAACACGGTAGCGGTCAACGCGATCGGTTCGTGCTTCTTGCGGAGCGTCCGCTCCACTTCGTTGAGCGAGCCGGCCTGCGCGACGACCTCGGCGTCGGCCGGTTCATGCCCCTCGGCGCTGATCGTCACAAGATACGTGTCCGGTTTGGGCAGTTTGAAACGGGCGACGCCATTGGCGTCGGTCAATCCGTCGAGACGTTGGGCATCCGACCGGCCCTTCGGGACCACGAACACGCGGGCGTTCACCAGTGCCTTCAGCCCCTTGCCCTCGGGGCCGAGCACGGTTACTTCGAGACGCACTTCGGGTGTATCGGGCCCGGGCAATTTCAGCACGATCGTGCCCTGGTTGGCCTGCCCCGGCTGAACGTTCACCTCCGTGTCGTTCGACTGGAAGGGGGCGGCGCTGGCCACGGCCACATAGGCGCCCGGCCCCTCCGACAGTTCGAAATGGGCCTTCCCCTGCTCATCGGTTGGCGCCCCTTGCCGACTCCGCACCCCGTCGCGCTTCTTGTAGACGAATACCCAGGCGCCGGCCACCGGCGCGGGCGGATCAGCGTCGCCCCGCCTGACGACCACGTCGAGCGGGAGCGTCGTATTCGGCGGCGCCTGCGGCTGAAGGGTGATCGTCGCGTAGTTCGTGCCCGGCACCGTCTGCACCGGCGCAAACCCCGGCTGAAAACCGGGCAGTGTTGCCTGAACATTGTAGTTCATGTTCGCCTGAAGCCCCTGGCTGAACGTGGCCAAGCCTTGCTGGTTGGTGGGCTGGGCAAACTGGGCACACAGTACCTGGGCGCCCGGGCACAATACAGCGGCCCCTTGGACGACCTTTTGCACCTGAACCTGCAGGGTGACCTGGTTCGGATCAGGGAAGGGGGGTGGAGGCGGGGGCGGAGGCGGAGGCGGGACGGGATCCGGGGTTGGATCCGGAGTCGGGTCCGGAGTTGGGTCGGGAGTCGGGTCCGGCTGAGGCTCGACTACCGGCCGCAGCTCGATTTCCAGTTCCGCCATGCCGGGCTGAACCTTCACCAGGTAGGTCGGGCTGGGCCGATAGCCCTGGGCATCGACTTCGACGGCGTACTCGTCCGCGGGCAGCTCCAAGCTGAAGCCGCCTTGCTGGTCGGTCGCCACTTCGCGTACCACACTGTACGCCCCTCCGCCGGCTGCCTTCAGCCATGCCACCTGCGCTCCGGCTACTCCTTGCATGCCTCCGCCGGCGTCTGCCGCCGCCTGCGTCACCACGCGGCCGGCCACCTGCACCGTTGCAGCTTCCACCCGCCGCACGACGAACGACCTCGCCGGCGCCCCTTCGGCGATGCTCCACTCGATGCCAAGGACCGGCTCCCATTTCTCATCCAGTTCGAGATCGACGAGGTATTCGCCCGCGGGAACCATCGCCTCGAAGGCGCCGCGGGCGCCTGTGACGGCGGAGGACTCGGTTGCGGGGCCCCGCAGCGTGACTTCAATGTCGCGCAGCCCCCGGTAGCCGGTCGAGCTGGTCATGTCTTGGAACAAGACGTTGCCGGCCGCGCGCACGTACCCGGCGGTATCGGGTTGGACCGGCTCGACGCGATCGGGCAGCGGCTTAAGCGTCTCGGGGTCCAATCCCGACGCCTCGCCCGGCCGCCAGAGCGACACTTCGCGCGGCGAGCGCGCTTCCAGGCCGTAACGCTTCCCCTGTTCGTCGAACCAGGCCGGCGGCGTCATGCGAATCGCGGCCAGCGACTGTTTGTCGGCCTCGTAACCGTCGCTGTCGTAAACGACCGTCTCGCCGCGGCGCACCTCCAAGCGGTCCACCAGCCAGAAGTCGGCCCCTTGCGGTTGCGGGCCAGCGTGCGCAAGGATGCCAAGCGAGAAGCCGCGGAAATCGGAGGCCGCCAGCGGTGCCTGCTGTACATTCCATTCGACTTGCTTCGGTCCCATGCCAATGGCCGGCGGGTCGGCCTTTGAGAAGAGCAGCATCTTGTGCCCGCCTATGCCGAAGTACACGTCGTTCCGCGTGGCCGCCCTATCGACCGGGCGCGTCCAGACGGTGACCGTCATCCCGTCGACCGCTGCGCCCTCCCGGCCGACGGGTTTGAACGCCGGTTCCGTGAACCATGCCGCGGGTGTTCCGGCGGTTCCGGGTTCGGCTAGTTGCTTCTCCAATTCGGCGATCTTCTGCTCGATTTGGGCGAGCGCCTGCTTGTCGGCCTGGTTGGCGAAGCCCGCCTCGTCGATCGCGCGGATGTCGGCGGCCAACTGCGCCAGTTCCAGCAACTGGCTATGCGCGTCGTGTTCTGATCCTTTCGCGTCCTCGCCGGCCGGCGCCGGTTGCGCCTTCGCCGGGCACAGATCGACCGCGTCGTTGGCGGCCAGCAGCTTCCCGTTCACGCGAACGGCGTAGCCGGCGATTTTCCAAGGCCGGGTGGGCGCGCCCAAGAACGAGATGCGTGAAATGTCCGAAACCTTAACGTCGCTGAGCAGTTGGCTGCTGGTGCGCAGCCGATCCTGCCCGTCCTCGCCTTCCGCGACGAAGGTGAACGTCGCCGATCGGCCCGCCGGGACCGCTAGTTGGGCGTCCGACGCCTGGGGCACCGCGCCGAACGGCGGCGCCTGCCCGGCCCGGCCGACCGGCTCCAACCAGAGCGGGAATCCCAACCCCAGGTCGAGCGCCAGGGATTCGTCCAGATCGGCGCCCTCGCCGACGGTCAAGGTCACCTCGACGCTACGAACGGCGTCGCCGGCCGTTAGCTCGGTCCCTTGTTCGTAGCCGGCGCCTACGAACGCTGCCGGCACAGCGGCCGCCAGAAGCGAAAACACAACGACAACAATCCCGCCCCATCCCATGCGTTCCATGGCCTCTCCCTCCCCAGTGAAAAAGGAAAACACGCTTCACACACGGTGAACTCACGCGATATCCGCAATCACGACGTCTTCAGGATCAAACCCTGGCAGGCAAACAATCAGCACGGTCTGGTTCCCGACGGCGCGGTGTCGTACTCCGGGTGGGATAAACACACAGAAACCGGGCTGGACAGGGAGCAAATCGTCGTCCAGTTGCATTTTGGCGCCCGGCTCGCATTCGAGCACATAATAGGTTTCCGTCAAGCGACGGTGGTAATGGAGCTTGGCATCGCGGGTGATCTCGGTGCGATGCAGCGTTCCGGGAAACTCGGGCACGTCGGCCAGGGCCCGGCGAGCGATGCCGCACGTGCACTGCTGACCCGGCAAGGCGTTGAAGTCGACCACCCGGTATCGCTGCGGTTCAGAGGTCATAGACTGCTCAACGTCGTGCAAGGTTAAAGGGGCAATGCGACCCCGATTTTCGCATAAGCCAAATCCCTTGGGAAGCCGGTGTTCTCCTTGTCAGCTCGTCCCTGAGGCACGAACCACGTGGTTCAAATCGCCCCGGGCTTGGCCTCCCATAAACGGATTGAACAAGGTATAATCGGCTCTCTCTACTGACTTGACTGCGGGCTTCCCCCCGGACCTGCCAGCCACGGAACAAGTTCGTCATGGTCGACGAGATCGCGAATATACCAATCCCAGGCAACGCACACCACCATAGCAGGGGTTCCCTGGACGGCCCTCGGTTCACTATGGACCGTTTCTTCGCCGGTCCCGAGAACGCCCTGGTGGAAGTGGCCGTTCGGAGCATCCTCGACGACCGCACCGGGCGTTTCAACCCCCTGCTATTGTGCGGCCCCGAGGGCACCGGCAAGTCACACCTTACATGTGGTTTGGCCGCCCAGTGGCAGCGCCTCTTCCGCAGCCGAGTCATTTGCGTTACGGCTAAGGAGTTCGCCCGCGAACTCGCCGACGCCTTCGAGGTCAACTCCGTGGTCGAGTTCCGGGGCAGGTATCGGGAATGTTCGCTGTTGGCACTGGAGGGGATCGAATCGCTCAACGGACGTGCTGCCGCCCAAATCGAGTTGGTTCATACCCTCGACACGCTGCTTGCCCGGGGAAGCCAGATCATCCTGACCGCTTCAGAACCGCCCGCCCGCATGAAGCAACTACACCCAACCTTGGCAAGCCGGCTAAGTGCCGGTCTGGTGGTTGCGCTGGCCCCGCCAGGCGTCGAGGTCCGCATGGTGGTGCTGCGGCACTTAGCAGAAATGCGGCACGTGACCCTTCCGGAACCGGTCGATAGAATGCTCGCCGAAGGGATTGTCGGCACGGTTCCCGACCTGTGCGAAGCCATTGCCGACCTCGAACCGGCCGCCCGGTTCGACGGCCGGACCATCGACGCCGAATCGGCCCGCGAATACATCCGCCGCCGCTCGGCCGCCCAGGAGCCGCCTTTGTCGGCGATTGCCAGGCATACGGCCCGGTATTTCTCCCTGCGGGTGGCCGATTTGCGGGGTCGGTCGCGGCGCCGGGCCGTGGTGACCGCCCGCGATATCGCCATGTACCTCGCCCGGCGGCTGACCAGCCACAGCCTCGACCAGATAGGCGAGTACTTCGGCGGTCGCGACCATACGACCGTATCGCACGGATGCCGAAAGACGGGGAGCCTCCTGGAATCGGACTCCGGCGTTCAACTGGCCGTCCAAAGGCTCGGAAGCAAGTGGAGGATCGTGAACTGACTGGTCACCCCCAAAATGATAGTGGAAAAGATGACGGCCGCCTGTCGGCGAACTGTCAGTTCCCGCGGCTTTATCGACAGCCGGCTGGTCTGCTTTCGCCGGTTGCTCCGCCGTCAACCCCGAACCAACGCGCCGCCAACAGGAAACCTACGCTTTTTACACGGGCAACCGGGCTCCTTGGAACACCGTAAACCTCGACTGCGGAACGTCTTCCGTCCGCCAATTCCAATTCGGCCGCGATTTCCCGGTTGGCACTACTACTACTGCTAAAACATTTACTTAAAAGAAGGTATAACAGGAACACCGGAGCCCAACGCCAGAGGCCCGCTGCCCATCAAAGGCTTGTAGCAAGAGGAACCCCCCCCGATGAAGATTATCTGCCAGCGCGAACCATTCTCACACGCTTTCCAAACTGCTGCCGCCATTGCCCCGAGCCGCAGCACCAAGCCGGTCCTGCAGAACCTCAAATTCGATGCGGCCGAAGGAACCGGCATCCTCTCGGGCACCGACCTGGAGATCGGCATCCGAATCCAGGTAACCGGGCTGGAGGTCCAGGCCGAGGGAAGCGTCCTCCTGCCAACCGACCGCTTTGGCTCCATTCTGCGCGAAAGCCCCGATGAGAAGCTGACCATCGAAACCGACGGCCGACAGATTCAGGTTCGCGGGCAGCAGAGCCAGTTCCAATTGCCGTCGGTCAACCCCGATGAATTCCCGGCAATTCCGGAGTTCGGCGAGGAGCGATACCACGAATTGGCCGTGCCGTTCTTCCAGGAACTGGTCCGGCGGACGATTTTTGCAACCGACACGGAGAGCAGCCGCTATGCCCTAGGCGGCGTCTTGTTCGAATTGACCGAGGACCACGTCACCGCCGTCGCCACCGACGGCCGGCGGCTGGCCAAGCAGGAAGGCCCCGGCCAGTCGGTCGGTGGCCACGCGACCGGCGACAATACGGTCATCGTTCCAACCAAGGCAATGCAGATGATCGGGCGGGCGCTGGACGAAGCGAGCGGGACCGCGCAACTGGCCGTTCGGGAAAACGACGTTCTCATGCGGAGCGGGGGGGCGACGGTCTATGCCCGCCTGGCAGAAGGCCGTTTCCCCAGGTGGCGCGAGGTGTTCCCCAAACACGGCGAGCAAGACTGTGTGAACTTCGAATTGCCGGTCGGACCGTTCCACAACGCCGTGCGGCAGGCGGCCATCGTGACCAGTGCCGACCGCCGCGGCGTCGAGTTCACCTTCGGCGACGGCCGGGTAACGCTGGTCGCCCACGGCGCCGAACATGGCGAATCGCACGTCGAGTTGCCCGTGCCGTACGAGGGTGAGCCGATGGTGATCAGCCTCGATCCGCGATATCTGAGCGACTTCCTTCGCGTGCTCAGCCCCGACAAAACATTCACCCTGGAGCTGCGCGGCTCCAAGACGGCGGCGGTCTGCGTCACCGAGGACGGATACGGCTATGTCGTCATGCCGCTTGCCCGGGGCGAACGATAACGAAACCTGTTTCCCGCTGCGGGCTGCGGAGCCCGCTGCTCCGGACCAGCATGCAACGGGAAACCAAGGAACCGCAAAGCCCGGCGAGCAAACGAACCATGAGGCATAAGCCCGTACCCATTGCCGAAGTGCTCAGCGAGTTGATGTCGCGCCGAGGGTTCGCCCGCGTGCGGACGGCCGAGGCGTTTGCCGACGCATGGAGCCAGGCGGCCGGCGAACTGATGGCCGGTTACACCCGCGTGGGCGAAGTGCGCCGAGGGAAGCTGGAAGTGATCGTCGCCAACTCGACGCTCGTGCAGGAATTGACCTTTCAGAAGCCCGCCATCCTCAAACGGCTCGGCGAGCAATTGCCCGGTGAACGAATACGCGACCTTCGCTTCCGCGTCGGTGCGATTGAATAAGATTTTCCACGAGAAAAACGATATGCCAGACGATATCAACCCGGTTCCTCAGAACGATTCGGAAATCCCGGCCGACGACGCGGAAGGCTACCAGCTTCAGCCGGACGAAGAGGGCGACTACAGCGCGCGCGACCTCGAACACCTCAGCGACCTGGAGCACGTGCGCGAGCGGCCGAGCATGTACATTGCCGATACCACGCCGCGCGGCCTCCATCACTTGGTCTACGAGGTGGTCGATAACTCCATCGACGAGGCCATGGCCGGCTACGCCTCGAAAATCACCGTCACCATCAATAACGACGGATCGGTCGAAGTGGTCGACGACGGCCGCGGCGTTCCCGTCGAACAGCATTCGGACCTCGGCTTCTCCACGCTGCAAGGCGTGATGACCGTGCTGAAGTTCGGCGGTAAGTTCAAGAAAGGCGCCTACCAGACCTCCGGCGGCCTGCACGGCGTGGGCGTGACCGTGGTCAACTTCCTCTCCGAATGGTGCGAAGTCGAAGTGCGCCGCGGCGGGCACGTGTACCAACAGGAATACGAGCGGGGCGTGCCCACCTCCGACGTCCGACGCATCGGCCGCACCGACCTGCGCGGAACCAAAACCACCTTCAAGCCCGATCCGCTCATCTTCCCCAACACGAACTTCCAGTACGGCATCCTCTACCGACGGCTCCAGGAACTGGCCTTCCTGAACAAGGGCGTACGCATCGTCTTCCACGACCAGCGAACCGATGAAGGCGAGTCGTTCTACTACGAAAACGGCATCATCGAGTTCGTCCAGTACCTCAACCGGGCCAGCGAACCCATCCACGACGATATCATCTACCTGAGCGGCATGTACCAGGGCGTCGGACTCGAAGTGGCCATGCAGTACTCGTCCGAGTTCACCGAAAACGTCCACTCCTACGTCAACAACATCTGCACCACCGAAGGCGGCACCCACGTCTCCGGATTCCGCACCGCGCTGACCCGCACGCTCAACGCCTACGGCAAGAAGGCAGGCGTGTTCAAAGACCTGGTGCCCACCGGCGACGACCTGCGCGAAGGACTCACCGCCATCATCGCCCTGCGCGTGCCCGAACCGCAGTTCGAGGGGCAAACGAAGACCAAGCTCGGCAACAGCGAAATCGAAGGGATTGTCAACTCGGCCCTGGGCGACCACCTGGCAAGCTACCTCGAAGAGAACCCCAAGAGCGCACGCATCATCGTCCAGAAAGGGCTCATCGCCGCCGAAGCACGCGAGAGCGCGCGGAAGGCGCGGGCGTTGGTCCGCGAACGCAAAGGCGCGCTGGCCGGCGGCGGGCTGCCCGGCAAACTGCGCGACTGCACCAGCAAGGAAGTCGACCGTTGCGAACTGTACCTGGTCGAGGGCGATTCGGCCGGCGGCAGCGCCGAAGGCGGCCGTACCCGCGAGTATCAGGCGATCCTCCCGCTGCGCGGCAAGATCATCAACGCCTACAAGTCGCGCGAAGACAAGGTGCTGGCCAACGAAGAGGTTCGCAGCATGATCGCCGCGGTCGGGGCAGGCATCGGCGAGGAAATGGACCTGAGCAAGCGCCGCTACGGCAAGATCATCATCATGACCGACGCCGACGTCGACGGCTCCCACATCCGCACCCTGCTCTTGACGTTCTTCTACCGCCAGATGTACCCGCTGGTCAAGGCGGGCCTCGTGTTCGTGGCCCAGCCGCCGCTGTTCCGCGTGCGCCACCGGAAGCACGTCTACTACGTGCAGACCGAGGAGGAGATGAAGCAGCAGCTCATGGAGAACGGGCTGGCCGAAACCGTGTTCGACCCCGGCGACGGCCGGCTCGTCGAGGGGCAGGGCATGGAGCAGTTGTGCCGCATCCTGGCCGCACTCGAGGAATCGCTCATCGCCCTGGAACGCCGCGGCGTCAGCCTGAAAATGCACGCCGCGCGGCAGGACCCCGAAACCGGAAAACTGCCCGTCTTCCACGTCTTCCTCGGCCACGAAGATCATTGGTTCACCGCCCGCAACGAAATGGAGGACTTCCTTGCCGGGCAGGAGAAGAAGGCGGGCGAGGAGCTGAAGGTGGAGCAGACGACCGGTTTGGATGCCCAGGCCGAGAATGGCGCCGAGGTGCCGAAAATCCGCATAGTCGAGTTCCACGAAGTACGTTCCATCAACGCCCACCTGGCCGAGCTGCGCAAAATGGGCTTCGAGATCGACGCCCTCATCCCCCAGGAACGGACCGGCATCGAGGAGCCCCGCTACATGCTCCGCCGCGGCGAGCACGAGCAGGGTCTCGAAGATCTCCGCGGGTTGTTGGCAGCGGTGCGTGCGGCCGGCGAGAAGGGGCTGCAAATCACCCGCTTCAAGGGCCTGGGCGAAATGAACCCCGAGGAGCTTCGCGACACCACGCTTCTGCCCGCCAACCGCACGCTGCTGCAAGTGACCATGAACGACGCCAGCGCCGCCGACGACCTGTTCCGCATCCTCATGGGCGACAAGGTCGAGCCCCGCCGCGAGTTCATCGAGAAGCACGCCCTCGAAGCCCGCAACCTCGACGTCTGATCTTTTGGAGTGCGGGAACTTGTTCCCGCTTTCAGAGTGGCAGTATCTATCGGCGCTTTCCACTTATCGCCTCAGGCTTTTCCGTTTCCAGGCGCAGGCCGCGCCCATGCGGCAGGCCCGCGCCGCTGGAGGTGTCATGTGTCAGGTCCCTTTGCACCCGCTGAATGTAGCAGGCCCACGCCGCTGTGCCGTCTCGGGCCGGAAAGACGAACCCCCACAATGATCCGCCCGCCCCCGGGGGTTGGACGACTGTTCGTCTATTCGCTCATCTTGACATAAGTCGTTGCTCTTACACGGTTTCCGTCATCTTCTCAGCGCCGGGCCGAGTTCGGCCGCGCGAGGCGAGAACCGTCGTAACCGCTTATCTGGCAAGACGTTCCGAATTGTCGCCCAGTATTCGTCACCCACTGTTCGTTTAATGGGAGTTGGGAGTTGGGAGTTGGGAGTTGGGGGGGGACGTGTCATACGTTCGAGCGAGTCATCAAGCCGAACAAGGGGAGCTGGGAGTTGGGCGGGGGAAACGTGTCGGGGCCGCCTGGGCGTCCTGCGTGCTGACTTCCTTCTGTTCCGCGTCAGCGCGTCCACTCGCAACCAACACCCAGCAGCTAGCAACTAGGCTTTTTTGCCTGGCAGGTTTCCAATTTTCCACATTCACCCCTCCCGTCCAACCCCCCAGCCGAGTAGCATTCCTGACACCTGAAACCTGACACCTTCTTCCCCCCAACTCCTATCTCCCAACTCCCAACTTCCAGCTTCCGTTTTTGGGGGTCAATCTCCCGATTTTCCACATTCACCCCCCCACTTTTACCCCCTGCCGCGTTGCCTTTTCTGACACCTTCTCCCCCCGCCCCATCTCCCAACTTCCAACTCCCAGCTCCCGTTGCTCGGTGGACATATGTATAGATTCTCAAATCTACCAAATCGTGCGCGGACTGCAAGTCGGAAAAACAGGCCACCGGGAGATTGGGCGGATGGGAGGGAGGCTGCCAGTTGCCGGGGAAGGTTCCGCAACAGTCCCGAAGGGACGCGCCTAATCCAGCCCGGGGTGGAGCCGACGCGAGGCACGAGCGAGGCGCAACCCCGGGTTGTAGGACCAACGCAACGCAAAAGCCCGAATGGCTGGCCCTAATCAGAGGATACGTCCATGCCGCAATCGTTGTTCCGGGAATTAAGACGATCCCAGTGGGAGCATGTTCGGTTCCAGGGCCGCCCCGATTGGGGCAATGCGCTTATGATGCCTTCTACTTCCACGGCGTACTGCCCCCGTTGGACCCAACGTTTCCGCTTTTCCTGTCGCTCGTTCATGCCTGCGTTACTCTACGGCGCCTCAAGAGCCGATGCAAGGCGGCCATGCCCTGCGCAGTTACGGCGCATCTCGTTGCGTTTTCGTCGCCGGCCAGCCGATGGCCCTTTGGGGAGCAGGGTCACAGGACTACTGTCCAAGTTCGAGGAGTCCCAGCCGCGCAAAAACGCCGGTGGGGGGGCGGGTTGACAGCGGGGTTGGCGGGTGGCCACAATTGGGATGCTGGACGACTGGGGTTGTGCATCTCGCCCAAGGCCGGCACCGGAGCCCGAACCGCACGAGCCGGGCTCGGGCAACGGCGGCATCCGGCAATGGTGTGGTGCATGACCAGCCCAAAGCACGCTCGGACGACGATGATTTGCCCGCGCGTCGCGGACCCTTGTGGCGCCTGTGTCGGCCGCCCGGCAGAGGTCGCG
Source organism: Thermoguttaceae bacterium (assembly GCA_034005525.1). GTDB lineage: Bacteria > Planctomycetota > Planctomycetia > Pirellulales > Thermoguttaceae > PWXP01. The sequence continues at coordinate 12,359 of JAVEUP010000116.1, forward strand.
GGTCGGCGCCTGGACGATCGCTCGGCAGAAACCGCGGAACGCATGAGTAACGACTCCAGACCGCTTAGAGTGTCCTCACGTTCACGCACAACAAGTTGCCCAGGAACGCACGCTGCCCGGCCAGAACGTATGACAAGACTGGCGGTTCCGCAAGGCTTGATCAATAAGTGGCAGACTGAGGTGCGGGCGAACAGCCCACGAACCGTGTGAGTGATACGAATATGGGTTATGTACAAAACCTGACTCCGCGCCCGGAGGTGCTGTCTGACGACGGCATCGAGGGAATCATTGACCTCCGCAACCTCACGGACCGCCGACACCGGAAGCTGGAGTCGAGGCCCGAAGACTTCCTGAATCTGACCTACCCCACAGCCGACATCAGGCGCGTCGTGGAGCGGCTGAACGACCGCTTCTCAGGTCGCGGCGATACGTCCTCGCTGTTCCTTTTCGAGGGGCTCAAGGGAAGCGGTAAGTCCCACCTTCTGGTTCTCATTTACCACCTGCTGAAGCATCCGGCGGAAGGTGCTCAATGGCTCACACAACACAATCTCTCGCTTGCGCTGCCGGCCAGCACGACGGTCGTCGCGCACAAGTACACGGACCGGCCCCTGCTGCGACTGTGGGACTTCGTCTTCGTTGAAGCGGGACTTCCAATTCGCGGTCGGTATGAGATCTATCCCGATGACTGCCAAGTCCTGGAGGCCGTGGGGGACCGCCAACTGATCCTCATTCTCGACGAACTGGAGCAAGGCATTCGGATGATCTCCGACGATGCACTGCGCCGGCAGAACATTGCTTTCCTACAAATGCTCTCGGAGTTGGGCAACCGCTCACCTCAGATTACGATCTTCGCCAGCGTCTATGACGCGGGCCAAGAACCCGGGACTACACTCGTCCGGGTGCCCAACGTCCGCGTTCAGTTCGCCCGCTCAACGCCTGCGGACAAGGCCCGAGTCGTACTGCACCGGTTGTTTCAGAACTTCCTGACTTTCGACGCGCAAGCCGTAGCCGGGACCATCGACAGCCTGCTCAACACGTGGCGACGATTCATTCCGACCTTCGACTCCGAAGGCTTTCGAATTCGAATGAAGGAGTGCTATCCGTTCCATCCCGAGCTTCTGACATTGATTTTGGAGCGTGTTCCGCAGCGCGGCGGCTTCCAGAACATTCGCGGTTCCCTGGGCTTCCTTGCGAACCTCGTCCGAACGACACATCAGACCGAAGACATCATCACTGCGGGGCACGCAACGATCCGCGATTTGGAGACAGCAACCCGACTCCAAGACCTCGATCCGGGCGGCGATCTCATCAACCGCGCGAAGTCCAACGTCGATGATCTCGCGCAATATCCGTTGAGCGAGCGGATCGCAGCGGCCACGATGCTCTACACCCTCACGGGCGAAGGGCGCACGCGCGGGGCTAATCGCGAGGAACTCATCCGCCACGTCATGCTGCCTGGAGCCGACATCAACGATTTTGAGCAGACCTTGCTCGCCTTCCGCAAGTACGCCTCGCACTTCCACACCGCCGACGGCCGGTTCTTCTTCGACACCGAAGAGAACGCCGATGCCAAGGTGGAGTTCCGAAGCCTGACGATTGACCCGGACGGGTCGAAGTCAAAGGTCCTGCTGCGGGCAATCTGGACGATCGAGGTCTTCCGCGAGACAGAGAGCGCCGTAGTGTTCGCCGGCACAGAGGACACCAAGACGGCTCTTGACGGCCTCCGCAAGGACCGACTGCGCGTCGTCCTCGCCCCACGACCTTTGGCGGCCGACGAGCGGCACGACCTTTACCACGGCCTGTCCGTGCGAAACCAGGTCTTGCTGCTGGAGCCGCGCGCCAGGGACTTCAGTCTCGAACAGAACCCCGACCTCACTAAGTGGGCGCAGCGCTGCCTGGCGGCAAAGGAGTTACGGGACCAGGCCGAACGCGCCGGCGACAACGCGCGCCGCGATGAATACGACCGGATCGGACGGGAGGACCGCAAGTACATTATCGACGCCATCCGTCGCGCCGGACTCCAGTACATGCGGTTTGATGTTTACGGCACAAGCGCCGCCGGTGACCGCGTGGAACCGGAGAACCTCGGCAACGCAGCAACCAAGGAACAGGTGGTCGATGCGTTGAGCCAGCAGCTATTCCCTACGATGGTCTTCCAGGAGCATCTGACGGGACGACTCGATCAGGTGAAGAACCGGCTCGTCCGCGAGGTGGACAAGGAGTACCGCGAGACCCTCACGTTCCCCGTTCCGACTTCCGCCCAGAGCGTGACCCGCGCCGTCCGCCGGCTGTGCATCGACGGGCGCATCGGCCTGTACCACGCGAGAGGCAACTACTCCCACCGTGATCCTGAACTGACCGAGGTCGAGATTCTCGACGCGCGCATCGGCGAACCCGTGGGCACCACGCCGCCCCCCCCACCACCACCACCGCCGCCACCACCGCCACCGCCCGCGGAGCTTGCACGCCTGGAAATTCAACCGAGCGGCGCGCTGACCATGAATCCCGGCGACACACGCCAGCTTACGGCCGTCGGCTATGACGACAACGGCCAGACGCTGCCTTCGGTAAACGTCGCTTGGCGCTCCAGCAGCCCAAGCGTCGCTTCGGTGTCCGCTGACGGCTTGGCCTTCGCCGACGGCGAAGGCCAAGCGGGAATTACCGCCCTTGCCGGCGAGATCGTCAGCAACACCGTCGGCGTCACGGTCTCTGTCGGGCCGGCCGAACAGATCAGCATCCCCTGGAAGGCCGCTAAGGGTGCGCTGCGACAGGAGATTGCCGCCCGGCTTGCTCAGGCGGAAGGCGCGAAGATTACCAGCATTCGCTTCCAGTTCTTCCAGGCCGACCAAGAGGTCGATCTGTCGTCCCTGCCGGCGGGCCTCCGCGGCAGTCTGTCAGGCTCGGGCACGCTCACGTTCGACGTGACCATCGGCAAACGCGGCGAGATGTCCAAGGCCCAGATCGAGCAGTTTTGCGAGCAGCTTCCGGACTTCCGATCCGCCCAGTATTCGGCGCGGCTGGAGATCGTCCGCGCCCGGCCGCAGGAGTGAACATGGCAGCCCTGACGCCCACCATTTTCGAGAAGCTCATCCAACCCGGCGCGCGGCTGCCCTGGCTGGCCGACTGGTTGCTCGGCGAGGTCTGGTCGCAGCACAACTACCGCCAGATGCCCACCGGCCAGTACCTCCAGTCCGGCGAGCAGCTCGTCAACGAACTGGAAGAAGTGCTCTGCGCCGCCGCCTGCCGGCTCTATGACGCCTTCCTCGAACCCGTACCGGATGACCGGCACTTGAAGCGTTACCTCACCTCCGGCCAGCAGTGCGCCGCCGTGGTCTTCGACGGCCTGTCGCTTCGGGAAGTCCCCCTTGTCAAGCGACTGGCCGAGCAGTCGGGCCTACGGATTGTCGAAGAAGGCTGGTCGGTTGCGGCGACGCCGAGCGACACGGTGGACTTCATCGCCTCACGCTTGGGCGTTGGCACGATCGCGCCGGCGCAGCTTCCGGCCTGTGCGGCGCTCCGCGCCGACGGCATAGCCTGCCACTACCTCGGCCAAGTCAACGAGCGATGCTCGCTCAATGCTGCGGCGCAGGCCATCCTCGTCTGGTCGAGCTTCCCGGACTACCGCTATACCGAGCGCGACGCCAAGTTTCCCGAGCTATTCGAGAACCTTCACAATATGATGATGACCGCCTGGCAGAACAGCGTCCAGGCCATTGTCCAGCAGAGCCCCGGTCGGCGGATTCTCATCACCAGCGATCACGGCTACGTCTACTTCGGCTCCGGCTGTTCCTTCGGCTGGGACAACTCCACCGTCGCGCCTATCACGGACTACTTCGGGGCAGGACGCTTCGCTCGTCTGGCCGACAAGCCCAACGCTCCCGACCACCGTGGTGTTCACGTTCTGAATGACCGGGGCGTCGCCATGATCCGAGGCCGGGTCCAGACCCATCCGCGCGGGGAGGGCGCCCGCAAGCTCTACAAGCACGGCGGCATGTCCCTCATGGAAATGCTGGTCCCGTGGCTGGTGCTGGAGGCCGCCCAATGAGCAAGGAGTGCAACCGACATGGCGGCGATCGACCCAAGAGATGGGCCATTGAAGACTCGTTCCCCATCGTCGAGATCAACCGCCTGGCGGTGCCCGAGCGGAACGCCTTCAAGCCGATTTACCAGATGCACAAGTGGTTCGCGCGCCGGGCATCCTGCGTCTTCCGCGCCATTCTCCTGGGATGCCTCAAGCCGCTGCCGGTCGATGAGCACGGCAACCCCATCAGGAGCGGCGCGGAAGTCATCATGGACGAGTTCTACAAGAACCACACCAACGACCCCGACACGAAGGGCAGGGTCATCCTCGACCCGTTCATGGGAGGCGGTACGACCATCGTCGAGGCCCTGCGCCTCGGCTGCAAGGTCATCGGCATCGACCTCAACCCCGTTGCTTGGTTCATCGTCAAGTGCGAAACGACGCCTGTCGAGATTGCCGAACTGGAGCGTGCCTTTAGCGACCTAGCCAAACGGACCGTCCGCTGGTCCGGCAAGCCGCTCAAGCAAACACTCCTGGACCTCTACAAAACCACGTGCTCCTGCTGCGGCAACCCCAACGCCGACATTATCTATGCCTTCTGGGTCAAATCGGCCATTTGCACCGATCCCACCTGCCGCAAGCAGGTTCCGCTCTTCGGCGACTACTTCGTCGCCGCGAAGCAGCCGTCCATCCGATACTACCAGGATGTCTCCTGCCCCAAGTGCCACAAGACGTTCGACTGGGACATCGAGCCAGCCAGCCTGATCGCCGAGCAGTCTCTCACCTTGGTCAACAACGCCGACGGGGCCGGCGTCGGACGAGGCAACAAGCGGTGGGCCTTCGCCCTGGCCGAACCCGTCGGTTGCCCATGGTGCGGTGAATCGGTCAAGCCAAAGCTCGCCCCCGGCAAGACCAAGGCCGTCCGCAAGAAGGTTCCGCTCACGGTCTTGCTCTGCCCGCACTGCCAAGCCATCTGGCAGTACCGCGGAACCGTTCCAGATCAGGTTGCATGCCCCGCGTGCAAACACGAATACGAACCGCGAAAGGGGAACGCGGTCGGCAATGGTAGTTTCGTCTGTCCGCATTGTGGCAGGAAGGACAAAGTGCTCAGTTCGATCCGCTCTCTGCCAGACGACCAGACGTTGCCGACGTCAATGTACGCGATTCATGGCTGGTGCCCATCGTGCGGTAAGGGTGGCGGCAATGACAATGCGGAGGAAGAAGATGTCTTCGATGCCAATCTGGGCGCTGCCGCCGCGCACGGCAAGGTTGTCCTTCAAGAGAGGGTTGCATATGACCACAAGTGCCTCTTGGCGAGGTCAGACGGCAAGTTCTTCAAGCGGATCGACCCAACTGATTTGGAGCTATACACACGTGGCGTCCGGACGTGGGACAAAGCAACAAGTCGCCTCCCCTTTCCCAAGAGCGAGGTGCCTGCCGGAGACAAGACAAAGTCTGGGCTGATAGCTCACAACTACCGGTATTGGCACCAACTCTTCCTACCAAGGCAACTACTTGCAATCAGCTCAATGCTTGCGGCCATAAGGCAGGAAGAAGCAGTCGAGGCACAGGAGCTTCTACTGTGCGCGTTCAGCAACATGTTGGAGGCGAACAACACATTTGTCAGAAACATAACGATGCGATCAACCCCCGGCGGAACCCCACCAGCTGGCATATTCGCTCGCCATGATTTTCAACCGAAGGCAACTTTCTGCGAACAGAATGTTTGGGGAACGATCTCTGGCAACAATACGTTTGTCAGCAGAATCGAGGCCGTACGGAAAGCACTGCGTTTTGCGCGATTTCCGACTGACTCACGGCTGGTCAGTCTTCAGGGGAAGGTCAAGCAGACCCCGGCAGCCTCCGGCGAACATATCGGGAGAAGGACATGTGATCTATTGCAGGGAGCGGATGCTAGGCTTGCGGTCAGGGAAGCTCTCGTTTATCAACATGTGGTGACAGACCCTCCCTACGGCGGAAACGTCAACTACTCGGAGCTGTCAGATTTCTTCCATGTGTGGCTACGTCTGATTCTCAAGGATCGCTATGTCGAGTTTGCGCCTGAATATACACCAAAGCTCGCTGAGATCGTCGAGAACCGTTCACGTGGCCTGGGGCCAGACGAGTTCCGACAGGGAATGCAGGATGTATTCTCTGCTTGTGCTGGGAGACTGCCAGACGACGGGCTCCTTGCCTTCACATTTCACCATCAGGAGGGCGCAACGTGGGAAGCACTACTCCGTGCGCTTTTCGACGCGGGCCTTGTGGCCGAGGGAGTCTATCCGATTCACGCCGAGCGCGAGCAGTCTCTCCACTTGCTAGACAAGGCGGGAATCTCTTATGATCTGATCCACGTGTGCCGTAAGCGGATCGACTCGCCGCTGGAGTCGCGGAGTTGGGCGGGCATCCGCCAGGAGATCCGCCGTCGGGCGCGGCAGGAAATCGAGATGATCGAGCACGGTCGGTACGGCAATGAGCCGCTCTCGCCGGCCGATGTAAACATCATTCTCATCGGCAAGTGCCTGGAACTCTACAGCCGGCACTACGGCCACGTGCTCGACCACAAGGGCAACAACGTCCCACTCCACGCCGCCCTGGAGGCCATCCGCATGGAGGTGGACCAGCTCATCAGCACCGAACAGCCGCTCCCGTCGGAACTGGCCGACATCGACCCGGTGAGCTACGTCTATTTAGTCTGCCTGGCGGACAAGGCGTTTGAGATCAAGGGCGACGAACTGCACAAGTACACCCGCGGCGTCATCGAGCCGGACGAACTGCTGAAAGCCGGACTCATCAAGAAAGGTCGAATCGGCCGCGGTCGCCATTTTGAGATCAAGTCCCCAGACCAGCGGTTCGGTGAAATTCAAGAGCGTCTGGGCGAGGACAACGGCGAGGCGCAGACCATTCTGCCTGGCATGGAAGAAGCTGTCGCTGTCGATGGCGGGGGCAAGCTGCCATTCATCGATTACGTGCACTTCCTGATCGCCCTGGTGGACGGCGGCGAGAACCTCCGGCCTTGGATGGAACGGTTCCGCGGCAAGACGCCTCAGATTCGCGCCGCGTGCGAGTACCTGCGGACCCGTCAGCCGCGTTTCGCCGATGCCTGCGGAAAGATTCTCAAGTTCATCGAAGTGACGCCACTCTTCGGATAAGGCCGGACAAGAATGATCACCGAATACCAGGTCAAGAATTTCAAGTGCTTCACCGACACAGGCGCGTTGGCCCTGGGCCGGGTCACGGTGCTTCTCGGCGGCAACAACTCGGGCAAGTCGTCACTGCTTCAGCCTCTCCAAATGCTCGCCCAAACCGCCGCCTGCGAGAACCCTAACGTTCGCTTGGCGACGCACAGCCCGCGCGATTTCGGGCGCTACTTCGAATGGGTACACGGCGGCAAGACTGAACTTGACTTCGGCTGCCGCCTGGTGCTCGACAAGATTGAGTTGGATACAACAACGATGGCCAACAAGCGATGGCCGCGGGTCGGCTGGCAGGCTGGTCTCAATGTGATTTTCGGGTTAGCTGGGAGTCGTGGCAAATGGAAGCGTCCAAGACTCAAGTCCGTGCAGGTTACGCTTGAGCCGTTGCCCAAGGGTCTGGCCCAGAGCATAGCGGAGCGATTGAGTTGGGAGTTCGTATTCGACCGCTACGATAACGTCTCTGCTCACATAAACGGCGAAGCCATCGACCCTCGCGGACTACGGATGCGGAATTTCCTGCCCAGCAACTACGAGTGGGAAAAGCCTGTCAGCCTCTACGTGAGTGACTTGGCAGTTCTGCAACTACCGCGGTACTTCTATAGCCTCGACCGTCCGTTTCGAGAGGCGTTGCACGTGGTACAGGTCGATCCAGTCCGGCCTGCCATCCCTCGCGTACTCCAGAGCAACGACGTGGACCCACGGGAAGACTGCTGTGCTACGACAACGATTCTGGCAAGCCTCTACCGTTTCAAAACCGCCTCGAAGCCCGAGTGGAAGAAGTTCCAGGCATACATGAACCGTTGGCTGGGTCAGGAGCTAGGCTTCGTCAAGGACTTCGACCTGACAGAGATCGACCCGCACCGCGAACTGTTCGCCATTCGCGGCACCGACGCAAAGACCGGCGCACCGGTCAACCTGGCGGACACGGGCTACGGGGTTGCACAGGTTTTGCCAGTACTGCTCCAGCTCTACTTCTCTCGGGCCAGCCAACTTGTGTTCATCGAGGAGCCGGAGTTGCATCTGAACCCCGCGGCTCAGCGCGTCCTGTTCGACCTAGTGCATGAGTTCGCGGCGCAAGGGCGACAGGTCATCGTGGAGACCCACAGCGAGCACCTCTTGCTTCGACTTCGCCGGCGTTCCATCGAACAGCCGGAACTGCGCGACATAATCCGGCTTTACTACGTCGAGCGAGTGGAAGGCCAAAGCCGGTTGTGGCAACTGCCGCTGACTGAGGATGGCCGGCTCGACAACTGGCCCGCAGGCTTTCTGAATGAGGCGTTCGAGGAATCGGTCGAGTTGATGAAGCAACTAGACGAGCGGGAGACCCGGGGAGCGGAATGATGGAGTTGACGATCGACAAGTGCGTGCTGGTGCATTGTGACTCTGCAGCAGAGGATGCACAGCAGTACCGCAACAATAGTTTGGCGTTTCTTGATAAGTGGAACAGCGAGTCGGAACTCGTAGCTTGTGTGAATGGCGGAATCAGACGGGAGTACAGCAATTTCCCCCCAATGGGCGCGGCATGGTGGCGATCAGTTGTCGGGCAGTCTCGATATCGCGACAAACGTCGATCCATCGTTCAGTCGGAACGTGTGAGTTTCCAACAGCGGGAAAACGTCCCGTTGCACAGCGAGGACTTTGACTACGTGGATGCCGCCAGCCAGTCGGACACGCGGCTGTGGCTCAGTAACGAGGTTAGCTGGCAGAACGGCAGATATCGCCAGCGCATTCAAAGGGCCTTCCGCGTCGAGATTCAGAACGTGAACGAGTATATGACCGCCGTGGCTGGCAACGCTGCCGCCGAAGCACCGTGAGGATACGCCTATGCGGGGCTACACACTGATCGAACTGTCGAACCTCCAGCCGCACAAGACCCGGGGGATCTCGCCGGCTGAGAACACCATCGGCTTGCTGGACTTCCTACGCGAACTGCACCAGGACCCGTTCCCGCTGCACCGGATGACCAAGTGGCGTGTCGTTGGCCTCGAGGAGGTGCTCTTTGCCGCCCGCCCCCGGGAGGAAGAGATTGCCGCCGAGATTCATGCCCGGCTGAACAACGCCGCCAGCGACCTGGAGCGTCGGCTACTGGAGGTGCAAGTCATCCTGACCGGGCAAATCGTGCGCGGGGCGCAAATGACCGTGAAGTACCGCGGCGCGTCACTGCCGTTGTCGATGATCTTCAACGGGCCGCGTCAGCAGAAAGACGCCAACGGCAACGTCTTCTATTCAATCGAGTTCCACCTGAGCAGCCCATGACGCAGCCGAGCGACATCATCGCAGGGCACTGGGTTCGCGTTGCCGGCCGCGAGGACCTCGGCAGCGGCGAGGTCGTCCGCGTCCGCGGCGCCGGTCACGAAATGGACGTCGCCTTCGATAGACCTGACGGCCGGTGGCTGCTTACGTTCCCCGTGAGTCGCTTGTCCGCCGAACGTGACCTATGGGAGCGGCTGGAGCGCGGGCCTTACGACCGGCCGGTCGATTTCCTGCTCAAGCAATTGGCCCTGCAACTGCCTCTTCATAACAGCGGCGGTGAACTTTCCAACGCCCGGACCGACCTGCTGCCCCACCAGATACTGCTGACCCACGACGTCGTGGCGATGGATCGTCGCCGGCTGCTGATCGCTGACGATGTGGGCCTGGGTAAGACGATCGAGACCGGTATGGTGATCCGCGAACTCGTGACGCGCGGCTTGGCCCAGCGCATTTTGGTTGTTTGTCCCGCAGGCCTCATCAAAAACTGGCAGCGCGAGCTTCGGGAGTGCTTCCGGCTCAACTTTGACGTGCTGGGGCTGGACTTTCAGGACAGCGGCATCGCCTGGGAGACGCGTCACCGTGTGGTTGCGTCGATTGACACGATCAAGCAGGCGAGGCGAATGGAGCGGCTTCTCGCCGGGCCGAACTGGGACTTGGTGATCTTTGATGAAGCCCATCACCTGACCCGCAAACGCTTCGGCCGCAAGACCGTGGTCACGCAGAACTATCGGCTTGCCGAAGCCATGAGCGGCCACACACGGGATTTACTCTTCCTCTCGGCGACGCCACACCAGGGCGATGCATTCCAGTTTTGGTCGCTTGTCCAGTTGCTTGATGACAGCTTGTTTGAGTCGCCGGAGACCATGCTGGACCACCGTGGCCTGCTGAACCGTGTGATGGTGCGGCGGATCAAGCGCGAGGTAACCTACGCCGATGGCACCCCAATCTTTATGCGGCGGCAGGTGTTTTCCGAGCGTTTCCAACTGGCGGCTCGCGAGCGGGCCTTCTACGAACGCCTGACAGACTACCTGCGGGAAGGCTATGGCGTGGCGGGCGTCGGCCAGAGCCGAACTTCGACGAAGCAACGGGCTGTCGGCTTCGTGATGACGGCTTTCCAGAAGATCATGTCCAGCAGTCCGCGGGCGATTCGGCAAGCCCTGCGCCGCCGGCTTCTGGTGCTGCTGATTCGCCAGCAAATTGGGCTGGAGGTCAAGCGGGCGCAGCGCTCGACGGACCAGTCGCTGCCGCGGCGGATCGTGGAACTTCAAGACGACATGCGGTCGCTAGCTTCACTGATACTCGGTCTACCTGGCGATTCGAGTTGGGCTGAGACCGATGCGTATATCGCACAGATGAAGCAGCATCTTGCGAAGAAGACTCATGGGCAGATCACTGCTTGGGCATTGGATGGCGACGAAGACGCGGAAGACGTTGTTCTGTCAGACACAACCATTCCGAACGAGCCTCAGATCGTTCACGAGCTTCTCCAGTTGGTGCCCGAAGGCACGGATCGCAAGTTCGACACCCTTGTGCGCGCTGTTGAGCAGGTCCGGGCAGGTGATTTGGACGAGCGGTTCATCGTCTTCACCCAGTACCGCGAGACGTTGGAGTTCCTCCGCGAGGAGTTGGCGAAGCTCTACGGCGAAGAGAACATCGTGACCGTCAAGGGAGGCCCACTGGAGGACAAGATCGCTGCGGTCGAGTGCTTCTGGAAACCCGACGGAGCGCGCTTCCTCATCAGCACATCGGCCGGCGGCGAAGGTATCAACCTCCAGGTGTGCCGCGTCCTCTTCAATTATGATATGCCGTGGAATCCGATGGCAGTGGAGCAGCGAATCGGCCGAATACACCGCTATGGCCAACAGGATACTGTTCAGGTTTACAACCTGATCGCCGAAGACACCATCGAGCAGCGGATTTACGACCTTCTGGAGGACAAGCTGCTCGATATCGCCCGAACCATTGGGAAGGTCGATCCGATCACCGGTACGGTGGCCGAGGACTTCCGGGGCGAGATACTGGGCTTCCTCGGCTCATCGCCGAACTACCAAGAGCTGTACCGCAAGGCCCTTGTAGACCGAGACTATCGGCGCACGGCCGATGAACTAGCCCAGATGGTCCAAATGGCCGCGACGGCCGGTCAGGCTCTTCAGTCGTTGGCCCAAGATCTCACCGAATTTAATCTGGAGCACTACCGCCAGCTTCAGGGCGAACTCACGCTTGCCGACTTGAAGGCGTTCCTCGAAGCGGCCATCCTGCGGCTAGGCGGCTCGTTCATCCCTGACGGCGACTTCTACCGCATCCAGACGCCCGAGGCGCTGCTCCAACACAGGAACGTCGCCGCCCGTTACGATACTGCCTGTTTCCGGCGAGACATCGCCATGCGCAGCAAGAGCGCCGAGTTTATGGGTATTGGTCACCCATTGGTCGATGCCACTATTGCCCATTTTCAGCAATCCTCCTGGCCCGGTGAAGTGGCGGTTCTAGGAGCCTCGGACGATACCGGCGGCTTATCGATCCGCTTCGCCCTCGACGCGACGCTTGAGGACGGCTCTATGCGCCGGCGCTATGAGTCTGCCGATGCGATGGCGAGTGGTTCTTGGGTCGGCCGTAGCCCGAAGAAGGATGTGGAAGCACTGGCGGGTGCTGCCGTCCGGCCAGCCGAACCCGGTCCGTCTGTGCAGTTGCCCTCGCTCCGGGAACGTGTGTCCGGCGCGATCGCCGATGCCGAAGCTCGCTTTCGAACCGAGATTTCCGCCGCTCATGCGGTGCAAGGCCGACTGGTCGGCCTTGCTGCCATTTCCGCGCCGAACTCGAACACCGGTTCCTCGACGCCCTGGCCACCGGACACCATCGGTTGCTCAACGAAGCACAGCGACTAAGAGACAAGGCTTTTCGCATCGGCTTCGCGATGCGAAAAGCCTTGTCTCTTGCTCGTGCAATTCGGAATCATCGGGCCGGAACAGATGCGGTCGAGCAGGCGGGCTTGGTCGGGCTCGGGGACGGTCAAAAGATACCATGAAAGAGCCGGGGTCTCCAAGAAGAGTACGCTTGGGAGCGTTTAGACGGTTAAAAGGGCCGGGACTCGTTACCCTGAACAGTCGTGTTGAAGGATGGCAATCTGAGGTTATGCCACGACGATTGCGAGTTGCCGCAGGGGATTTGTTAGGTGTCAGGTTTCAGGTTTCAGGTGTCAGGGGAGTAGCGATATGGGGTTGGTCGGCGGGGGCGGGGAGATTAGGGCCAGCCCTTCGGGCTTCTGTTCTGCGTTGGTCATCCGACCCGGGGTTGCGCCTTGCTCGCACCACTCGCGTCGGCTCTACCCCGGGCTGGTTTAGGGTCGTCCCTTCGGGACTGGGCTCTTCCGTTTCCGGGTGCAGACTGCTTTACCGGAGGGTTCGTCAAGCAGTGGGGCGGTGTGCGCAAGAAGGAGGCCGGCCGGGCGCTGAACGGGCGGGTGTGGGACGAAATGCCGCTGGCGACGAGTTGAAGAAACGCCGGGCATCGGAAATGTTCGAGAACAACAGGAACGTCTGGTCGGCATTCGAGATGCTGGTGGAAGAGATCGCGGGGAGTACCCACTTCGCGGCGAGCCGGGCCGTGCGCTATAATATACCGTGGCGCCCGCTACCGTAGCAGGGCGCTTATGGGATGCCGGAATAAGCCGATGAAAGGCACCAAGCCATGACGAAAACACCGAAGCGAATTGCTCGCGTGACCGTGCGCGGCTTCAAGTCGATCGGGTGCGAACAGACGGTGGAGATCCGTCCGGTGACGGTCCTCGCCGGGGCCAACAGCTCGGGAAAGTCGAGCATCATGCAGCCCCTTCTTCTGCTGAAGCAGACCCTGGAATCGTCGGGCGACCCCGGCGCGTTGCGGTTGGACGGCGACAACGTGCGGTTCACGCGGGCGGATCAGGTGCTGAACAAAGGGGCCGGGGACGAGTTCGCCGTCCAGCTCGCATTGGCCGATGGGCAATCGCTCGGGCTGGTGTTTCAGAAAGACGTGGAGAAGGGGTTTGAACTCCGAGAGATGACGTATCAATTCGGGGAAGAGCGGTTTGTCGCTCATCCGGGGATGTCTCACGACGACATCGTGAAGAAACTGCCGCCGCCGTGGAATGGGATGCGTGGTTGGGCGGTCCGGCGCGACCGGTGTTTTTTCATGCTCGAGCCGGCTTCGCTGGGCAGGACAACGCAGCCCATTGGTTTTGGACCGTCCGGCGTATCTCCCGGCAAGACGTTCGTACCGTATATTGAGGGCATCATTCATCTTCCGGGACTCCGAGGCAATCCGCTGCGCACCTACCCGAAGCGAGTCGGCGGCCCGCACTTCCAGGGCACCTTCGAGCCGTACGTCGCAAGCGTGATCGCCCAGTGGCAGGTGGACGATCGGAGGGACCGGTTGGAGCAACTCGGGTCGGCCCTGGAAACCATGGGGCTGACGTGGAAGGTGAAAGCCGAAAAGGTTGACGATACGCAGGTGGAACTCAAGGTGGGCCGTCTGCCTCACGGCCGGCGCGGCGGGGCGCGCGACCTGGTCAGCATTGCGGACGTCGGCTTCGGCGTGTCGCAATCGCTGCCCGTCTTGGTGGCGCTTCTCGCGGCCGATCCGGGACAATTGGTGTACTTGGAACAGCCGGAGATTCATCTGCACCCGTTGGCGCAGCGAAGGCTGGCGGGTGTGCTGAAGGACGCCGTTGCGCGTGGAGTTGTGGCGGTCGTTGAGACGCACAGCGCCATCTTGCTGCGGGAGCTTCAGACGCTGGTCGCCACGCGACAGCTCGACAAGCGCGACGTTGCGCTGCATTGGCTGCAGCGGGACAAGGAGGGCAATACGGCCATCACCACCGCCGACCTTGACGAGAACGGGGCGTATGGCGACTGGCCGGAAGACTTCGATGACACGGAACTTCACGCAGAGCAGGCGTATTTGGACGCCGTCGAGGCCGGGGAGGCGAACAAGTGAAACGGCTTCTTATCGTCGATGCATCGGTCGTCCATGCCGCGGGCGAAACGGAGCATCCCGTGTCGTCTGCTTGCCGCGGGTGTCTGTTGGCAATCCTCGCGAGGGGAGGGGTCGGGAGTCTTTACCCGGGACCGTGATGGTGGCGGATGGCAATCTGAGGTTATGCCGCGACGAGTGCGAGTTGCCGCAGGGGATTTGTTAGGTGTCAGGTGCAGCCATTTGTAGCTTGCACTTCATGCATCATTCGTGACCGTATTACGTGATTTGTCGAGTACCCGAGCAGTTGATACATGGCTTCGATGTTTC
>JAVEUP010000117.1:0-26870 GCA_034005525.1 Thermoguttaceae bacterium
CTACCGCCTCAAGGTCGAGTTTTTCCGCCAGTTCGGCCAGGGTCATCTTTCTCTACTCGTTTGTGAAAAAGGAAACCGCAACGAGCGTCCCTTTACCCGGTTCCGATTCGATGTGGAATTGGTCGCTGCACTGTTGGATGTTCGTCAGCCCCATCCCCGCTCCGAAGCCGAGTTCCCGGACCCAATCGGGCGCAGTCGAGTAACCCGGCTGCAGGGCCTGCTCGACGTCGGCGATTCCCGGGCCCTCATAGACGGCCTCCAGGAAAACCCGACTCGGTTCCACTCGTGCCCGGATCGTCCCTCCTTCGGTGAACACCACTTGGTTGATCTCCGCTTCGTAACTGGCGATGGCCACTCGCCGGGCGACGTTCGGGTGGACGCCGAGGCGCCGGAGCGTGCGTTTCAGCCGTGTGGAACTCTCGCCGGCGCGCTCGAAATCGTGTCCTTGCACTTGGTACTGGAACAGCAGCGTGGTGCCGTCGGCCTCGATATCTTCGAAGATGTAACTCGCCCGGTGGCGCCGCAACTCCTCCGCACGGTAATCGACCTCCAGTTTCTTGAGCAGCCCTTCGACCACGTCGCCCTTGGTAAGGATGCCCACCAGCCTTCCATCCTCGCGGCTGACCACGGGCAACCGTCCCAGGCCGGTCTTCTCGAACTTGTCGACGGCCAACACGACCGGGTCGTCCCGATGCACGGTCACGAGCCGCCGTGTCATCTTCTCTCCGATAGGACAGTCCGCTTCGCGATCGGCCAGCCACTTGATGAAGTCCTCCAGGCTGATGATTCCTACCAAACGCTCATTTTCGACCACGGGAAGCCCGGAAACCCGGTTACGGCGAAGAATGTCTCGCAGCGTGCTCATCGGCTCGGGAGGGTCCACGGTGATGACCTGGCCGGTCATGACCTCGCGGACCTTCGTTTCATAGACCATCTCCCGGGTCTTGGTAACGTCTTTCTCCCCCTTCAACGATTGCCCCTCTCGCGTTCACCCACCCGCCTCTGAGCATCCCCGCAGTCCCTCGCCGTACAATCGGCCGCAGGCCTCGAACATGGGCAGCCGGGTACTTAGCAGGGGCAAGTCGGATTCGACGGCCATTTCAACGGTTTCCTTCGGCGGTCTCTTTCCCCGCACAAAGCAGATAGCCGCGATCTCCGCCATCATGCTGGTGCGGATCACTTGCGTGTTGGTCAAGCCGGTCAGCAACAGGGCGCCCCGCTCGGCAAAGGCCAGCACGTCGCTCATCAGGTCGGCGCCGCATCCCATCACTACGTCGATGTCCTCCCAACAGCAGCCCGCGACAACTTCGGCGTCCAGGATTTTCTGTACTTCGCTGAGTGTCATTCGCCTGGCTCCGCCGTGCAACAGTGATCTCGACTGCGTGGGATAGGCTTCCAGCCTGTCTTTTTCACAGACAAGTTGGGGTTTATTTCAAGCAATGACAGGCTGGAAGCCTATCCCACGCAATGGCTGGAAGCCTATCCCACGTTTCCCACAAGTGCCACCACCGGTTTGCCTCCGGGATGCTTCACCACGGCATCGAACCGGCATGCGTCGTAGCAGGCGCCGCACGTGGTGCATTGTTCCAAGAGAATCCGGTGCGGGGCCTTTCTTTCTCCTTCGATCGCGTCGTAGGGGCACGCCTTTTTGCACGCCATGCAGCCCGTGCATTTCTCTTCATCAATGCCGTAATGGAACAGGGCCTTGCACACGCCGGCGGGGCAGGTGCGGTCGTGGATATGGGCCTCGTATTCCTCGCGAAAGTAACGGATCGTGCTCAGCACGGGATTTGGTGCCGATTGCCCCAGCCCGCAGAGCGAGCCGTCCTGGACGGCCTGCGACAGCTCTTCGAGCAATTCAATGTCGCCGTCAGCCCCCCGGCCCTCGCAAATGTTTTTCAACAGGCGGTGCATTGCCTCGACCCCTTCGCGGCAGGCCGTACACTTGCCGCACGATTCCTCAGTAAGGAATTCGAGGAAATATCGGGCGACGTCGACCATGCAATCGTTCTCGTCCATCACGATGAGCCCTCCGGAGCCCATCATGGAACCGGCCTCGGTGAGTTTCTCGTAGTCGATGGACAGGTCCAGCAGCGACCCGGGCAGACAGCCGCCCGACGGCCCGCCTGTCTGGACCGCCTTCAGCCGCTTGCCGCCGGGGATGCCGCCGCCAATATCGAAGACGATCTCGCGCAGCGTGATGCCCATGGGCACCTCGACGAGCCCGGTGTTCTCCACCTTCCCGACCAGCGAGAACACCTTGGTTCCCTTGCTCTTTTCGGTGCCGATGGCCGCGAACCACTCGGCTCCGCGCATGATGATGGTCGGCACGTTCGCCCACGTTTCCACGTTGTTGATGTTGACCGGTTTCCCCCAGAGCGTGGTGCGCGGGGGTCGCGGACGCGGCTCGGGCGGATTGCCTTCGATGGAAGCCACCAACGAGGTCGTCTCGCCGCATACGAAGGCCCCGGCGCCCCGGCGTATGTCGATGTCGAAATCGAAGCCCGTGCCCAGGATGCCGCTGCCCAACAAGCCGTGCTCGCGTGCCTGGCCGATGGCGATGCCGAGCCGCTGGACGGCCAGGGGATACTCGTTTCGGATGTACACATACCCGCGGCTGGCGCCGATGGCATACGCGCCGATGACCATGCCTTCGAGGACAAGGTGCGGATCAGACTCGATGATGCTGCGGTCCATGAAGGCGCCGGGGTCGCCTTCGTCGGCATTGCACACCACGTACTTCGGCTCGCCGGCGGCCCGGCGTCGGCTTTCCCACTTCCGCCCCGTCGGGAAGCCGGCGCCACCGCGGCCACGCAAGCCCGACTGCTTGACCTCCTCGATCACCTCCTCGGGCGTCATGGCGGTCAGCGCCTTGGCAAGGGCCGCGTATCCGCCGCGGGCGATGTAGTCCTCGATCCGTTCCGGGTCGATCAACCCGCGGTTCTTCAGGGCGATCAGCCGCTGCTTGCCGAAGAACCCGATGTCCGACATCCGCGGAATCGGCTGCTCTTCGCCGGACGGGGTGAACATCAACCGCGACACCGGCCGGCCTTTGAGGAAGTGCTCCTCGACCAGTTCCGGAACGTCGCGCTCGGTAACCATCCGGTAGAAGACGTTGTCCGGGGCGACCACCATGACCGGTCCCTGCGCGCAGAAGCCGTTGCACCCGGTGTTCACCACGGCGATTTCGTCGTGCAGATTGTGCTTTTGCAGTTCCTTTTCGAGTGCCTGCCGCACCGCCAACGCCTTGTTCGAAACACAGCCGGTGCCGGTACAAAGCATCAGGTGCATTCGATACGACTTCACCGGAGCATCCCCTTTCCTGCGCGTCAGCCGAGCTGTTCGCTGCCCAGCGCCAGCGCGTATTCTTGGACCACGTTTCCATCCAGGACGTGGTCCTGGAAGACCTTCCTGGCTTTCGCTTCATCCAGTTTGACGTACTTGACCGGAGGCCGGTTCCTTAGTTCGACGGTCATCATCGGTTCGCTGCTGCAAAGCCCCGCGCAGCCGGAGGTGGTCAAGATGACGTCCTTCGCCTCGCGTTCGGCCAGTGCATCCATCAGCGCGCTCATGACTTTCCGCGCCCCAGCGGCAATGCCGCACGTTCCCAGGTGGACGGTGACCCTGGCGCGGGCTTCGCCCTCCCGGAGGCTCATGGTCCTGGCCATGGTCTCTCGGATGCGGTCAAGGTCGTCCGGTTTCAGTTTTGCCACGACTTAGCCTCCCTTTTGTTCGGCGTATTGCTCGATGAGCCTCGCGGCCTTCGAGGGCGTCAACTTGCCGTGAAACGTGTCGCCGATCGTGATGACCGGCGCGAGCCCGCAGCAGCCCACGCACCGGACGGTTTCGAGCGTGAACTCCATGTCGGCGGTTGTTTCCCCGACGCCGATATCCAGTTCGCGCTCGAGCCTTTCGACGATTCTCGGCGCTCCCTGCACGTGGCAAGCCGTCCCCATGCACACGTTGATAAGGTGCTTCCCGCAAGGCTTCAGGCTGAAGGACCGATAGAACGTGGCGATGCGGGTGATGTGCTCGATCGACACTTGCTTGTTCTCGGCCACCCGGGCGAGGACTTCCGCGGGAAGCCAGTTCAGTTCCGCGCTGATGTCTTGCAGGATGGGGACCAGCGACTTTCCGTTGCCCTCGTACTTGGCGCAGATGTCGTCGACGAGTGCCCGCTGCCGGGCGTCGATCTTCATGACCGGCAGTGGCAGCGGTTTCCGGTACGCCTCGTTCCGCACCAGGCAGTGCTCCACGCACGCGCCGCAGCCGGTGCATTTTGCCTCATCCACGTGGCGGGCCTTGCGGCGGACCTGCACCTCGAAGTTGCCCACGTAGCCGGAGACCTTTTCCACCTCGGAGTAGCTGAGCAGTCCGATGTTCGGGTGCTGTTCGACCTGGACCATTTTGGGCGTGAGGATGCAGGCGGCGCAGTCGAGCGTGGGGAAGGTCTTGTCGAACTGGGCCATGTGGCCGCCGATCGTCGGCTCCTTCTCGACCAGGTACACCTTCTTGCCGGAATTGGCGATGCGCAGGGCGGCCTCGATGCCGGCGATGCCGCCGCCGACGACCATCGTTTCCGGCCGGACCGGCACCTCCCGCTGCTCCAGCGGTTCATGGTGCCACACCCGGCGCACCGCGGCGGCCACCAGCCGCTTGGCCTTTTCGGTGGCCTTGCGGCGGTCGTGATGCACCCAGGAGCAATGTTCGCGGATGTTCGCCATCTGGAACAAGAACTGGCTCAACCCGGCCTCTTCGCACGCCCGGCGGAAGGTCGCCTCGTGCATCAATGGCGAGCAGGAGGTGACCACCACGCGAGTCAGCCCGTGCTCCTGGACATCGCTCTGAATGATCCCCTGTCCCGGCTCCGAGCACATGTACATGTACGTCTTGGGCCAGCACGACGCCGGGCAGGGTCGCAGCGTGCTCCGCGACGGCCTCCACGTCGACCGTGTGGGCGATGTTCATGCCGCAATGGCACACGTACACTCCGATCCGCCGTTGGTCGTTCATAAGGCACCCACCTTTTCTGCGCACAGGTCTTCCACCGGCGTGAGGCTGTCGGCCAGCGCCAATTCCCGGCCCTCGAGACCAAACGCCAAGCCCGCCAACTGCGTGAAATACAAGACGGGAATACTGCAATCGGCACCGGCGGCGCGGCTGATCGGCCCCTGATAGCCTTCGAGGTTGATCTGGCAGAGGGGACACGCCGTAAGAATCGCGTCGGCGCCTCGCTGCTTGGCCGTAGTAAGGAGCTTCCCGGTAAGCTGTCGCCCGACCTCGGGCCGGGTCGTCATGGACAGTCCGCCACAGCACTTAGCGCTCATCGGGAAAGGAACCACCGTCGCACCCAGCCAACCGGCCAGCCGCTCCATGATTACGGGGTATTCGGGGTCGTCGAGATCGTCAAAGGGGCGGCTGAGTTGGCATCCGCTGTAACAGGCCACACGCAGGCCGGAGAGGTCGCGGCACACCTTCTGCCGGATGGCTTCTTCACCCACGTCGTTGACAAGGATATCGAGGAAGTGGCGCACCCGGACCGTGCCGTGGTAGTCCATCCCACCGGCCTTCAGGGCCCGGCCGACGGCACGGCGAAGGGTGGCGTCTTCGGCCATGTACTTGTTCGTCTTCCGCAGCACGACGTAACAGGCATTGCAGATGGTTGCCAGTTCGCGGTCCGTCTTCTCCGCAATGGCCAGGTTCCGTGCCGAGAGCACGAACGCGCGCCGCTCGCGGATGGGCAAATACGCCGTCGCGCCGCAGCAGTTCCAATCGTCGATCTCCACCAACTCGATGTCCAACGCGCGGGCAACACTCCGGGTGGAGATGTCGTACGCCCGATTGCTCCGCGTCAGCGAGCAACCGGGAAAGTAGGAGTATCCTTGGGTAACCGTCTCGTTCATGGCGTACCGTTCTCCTCGATGGCGGCCATCATTTTCCGCAGTCCCTTGATGCCCCGGATGGTGCGCGGCCAGAACTCCAAGCGGCCCTTGGCCAGCATCTTCAGAGCCAGCGGGATTTGCGGCAGGACCTTCAGCGGGTTCGTACCCAGGTAATACTTCCGCAGCAGCTTCGTTTCCACGTTGCGGCCGTGCCGGTCGACCACACCGGCGAACGCTTTGGCCATCGCTGCGCCTGCCGAGTCCTTCGCTAGCCCTTGATCCACCTCCAACCGCTTCAGTTCATACATCACGTCGGTGAAGGGGATACCCGCCGGGCAGCGCACCGTGCATGAGTAGCAGGAGACGCATAACCACACGGTGTTGGCGTTGAGCACGCGGTCGAGCATGCCTGCCCGCAGGGCGGCGATGATCTCGCGCGGCCCGTACTCCATAGCCGCGCTGGAAGGGCACGACGCGGAGCAGGTGCCGCACTGGATGCAATCCTTGATCTTCTCGCCGTGCGGAATGGCGTAGACGTTTTCGAGGAACTGGTTGCAGAGCTGCTTGGCTTCGGTCGATACCATCCGATCATCGCCTTTCGCGATCTGGTGGCCGCCGTGCGGCCGTGGCAACGATACTTACCTACCCGCAACGGTAGAAAGAGCACCGTCCTTGCACCAGAAGTTGGCCAAGTGGCGGATGTCCTAAGCCCGGCCTGCAAACACAAGCATCAGCCGCACAAACCCGGCTCGGCCTGCAAGGCCCACGCCCGCCTATGCCGCAAGAACTCGACTCTCAACCGTTGCGAATATCTGCTCAGCGCACACATTTCACGGGCAGACGTTGCCGCGTCTTACGGCGCGCTGATAAAGCATCGGTGAATCGGGGAAAAAGCGATGTATCGACCGTGTTGCGCAAGAGGGCGCGAAGACAGTTCCCTGTGCAGGTGTCGGGCATCGACGCGATTTCTCGCCGTCCTCCGCCGTGCCTCTCGGCGCAACGGGCCTCCTTCCT
Source organism: Thermoguttaceae bacterium (assembly GCA_034005525.1). Lineage (GTDB taxonomy): Bacteria > Planctomycetota > Planctomycetia > Pirellulales > Thermoguttaceae > PWXP01. Next base: position 6,897 of record JAVEUP010000117.1, read on the forward strand.
GTCTCGCCTCACCCGGCTCTGTGAAGCAAGCCGTGGGAGCGGAACCAATTGGGCAGACGCTTCTAGCAATCGGTGCGCCGAAAACCGTCATCCGCGGAAACTCAAGCTAAGTGACCAACTCACAACAACTTGCTTCATCTCGCTGTGACGCGCCACCATCTCGCGCGGCACGGACGCACGGATTTCCGTGGCGCCTCGCGGATTCCTGCGCTGGCCGGGCGGCTCAAAGGAGACTCATTGCCAGGCAGGAAGAATTAGAAGCCTGCGCTGACCCCGGCAACCTCCGCATGGCCGGCCAGGCCGAGTGATGCGATCATCGCGTGCGGAGGCGGTGGTTGCGGCGCGGCGCACGACGGGACCACAGGCTTCTGCGCCAGATCAAGCGCCATGTCCAACTCGCGGGCCAGGCGGCTCGAAGTGTATTGGAAGCCGCACTTCTCGTACACGTGCCGCGCCCGGCTGTTGGTCGTGTCGACCGGAAGCCATACCTGACTGAAATTGAGGTCGTCGGCCACATCTGCGGCGGCGCGGACCAACTCCGTACCGACTCCCTGGTTTTGGAATGCCGGGGCCACGACCACAAGCAATTCGCATTTGCGCTCGTTGACAGGGAAGACCGCCACATGCCCCACAACTTCCCGGATACCCGACAGGGCCACGATGTTCACGCCGTCGTGGATCATATTCTCAACCCATTTTGCGCAAATCTCGTCGCGAATGGGTGGCAAACCCTGGAAGCAGTTGCGCGGCTGGTAGTCCAGATACATGGCCAGCAGTCGCAAATGCAGATCTTCTGGAAGCAGAATGAGGCGGATCCGCTCGCCGTTCTTGCTCAAAATGTCTCTGGGCAAGCCGCCAATGGCAAGGTTGCGTTCAGGAAGCATGGCCAAACCCACGGGTATGCCTAAAGGAACCCTTTCCTTTCCCTTTCGCCCCCGGCAGGCCGTCGGCTTGAAGCTACTGTCGGTGGACGCACGTTTGCAGGTTTGCCGGATCATTCACTTTACGCAAGCCGTGCGGCTTCGCACGCAGCGGAGAAAACTACCCTCGCTGCCGAATCGTCAACGCCTGTCACAAAGCCGCGCTGTCAGTCAAGAGAACCGCCGCGCCGGCTAGAACATGTCGTCCGCGCCGGCGTCGTCTTCCTTCTGAAGCGGCGTAATCCAGTAGTACACGGTGTGGGAAGTACCGCGCTCCGCCTGGACGGTCTCAACCTTCTCAGGCTTCACCCCTCGCATATCGAAGGCATGGGATACGATCCGGGTTCCCGGCTTCAGTTTCTCAAGTTGCGGAATGAGCTTCCGGTTCAGTTCGGGAAGCAGGTACAGCGTGATGACGCTGGCCGGGGTCAGATCGAGTTCAAAGATGTCACCTTCCTTGATCTCAACCAGGTCTTCGACATTGTTTTCCCGCACGTTCTTCAGCGATTCTTCCACCCGTTGTGGGTCAATATCCACGCCTATGGCCTTGCAGCCGTACTTCTTCGCCGCCGTGACGACGATGCGGCCGTCGCCGCAGCCGAGGTCGTAGACGAAATCGTCCTTCGTAACCTTGGCCAATTCGAGCATCCGGTCGACCACGTCTTGCGGGGTGGGCACGTAAATGACGTCTGGGGTCCTGGAAGGCTTCCCGTCCGACCCGGCGGGCACTTCGTCCATTTCGGAAAGCAGATCGGCGGGTACGTCGAACGGACTGGGCGCATCGGCGGCATTCGGCATGTCGTCCAGGGACAACTCGTCGACGGGATTATCTTCCTTCTGCAGCGGAGTGGTCCACATGTACACCCGGTACGACCCGCCATCCTCAACCTCCACGTCCTCGACCGTATCGGGCTTCACGCCCCGCATATCGAAGGCGTGTGAGACGATCCGCGTACCCGGCTTCAACTTCTCCAACTGCGGAATGAGCCGAACGTTCAGATCGGGCAGCAGGTAGAGGGTGATCACGCTGGCCGGAGTCAAATCAAGCTCAAAGATATCGCCTTCCTTGATCTGCACCAATTCCTCGACGTTGTTGTCCTTGACGTTCTTCAACGACTCCGCCACGCGCTCTGGGTCGATGTCGACTCCGACGGCTTTGCACCCGTGCTTCTTTGCCGCCGTGACGACGATCCGGCCATCGCCGCAGCCGAGGTCGTAGACGACGTCATCCTTAGTGACGTTCGCCAACTCGAGCATCCGGTTGACTACCTCCTGCGGGGTCGGCACGAAATGGACGTCCGGCCGGCGGGAAGGTTCCCGGTCCGACTCGCCCGGCAACTCGTCCATTTCGGAGAGCAATTCGGCGGGCCCGTCGAACGGACTGGATTCGTCGCCGACATCGGACGGCTCCTCCGAGGCCGACTCGGTGCCCGCGGGATGGGCTCGCTGAGCAGCCGGGCTTGGCTCTTTTGAGCATGAAGCCACCAGCATTAGGGTGGCGGCAACCCACGCGAAAAGCATGGATAACCTGACATTGCGCGTCATCGAACGATCGCTTTCTCCCCTACAGGGGGGCAAGGGAACAGTGACAGGAAACACACCAAGCAATCGAGTGTACTGTAATCGCCAGCGGCGTGCTAGCGCCCTCGATGGAAGAATGCCACGGCATCCCCAGGCGATCACTCGCCGATAAATGCCTTCACGTGGGCGTCATTGCCGACGAGCAGTTGCACGGCACGCTCGAAGAACGGCCGGGCCCGCTCGGGCTTCCCGTCGAAATGCAGGATGACGCCTACGAGGAAGAGGAGGTCCGCATTGTGCGGATCCTTTTCTGAGGCGGCGGCGAGGGCCTCAAGGTGTGCCGCCTTCGCCTGGGGGTTGTCGCCATAAAGTTCCGCGTTGTGGAAGCCCGAGGTCGGCCAGTCGGCGTTTAGGTCCATCCCGCGGCGAATCGCCCGCACCGCTAAGTCGTAACGCCCCATGGCCAGGAATGCATAACCTTGACGGAAATACGATTCCGCCAGTTGCGGAGCAGCAGAAGCCGCTTTCCGATACCGGTCATTCGCTTCGGCGTAGTTCTGGTTGGCGAAGTGCGCGTCGCCGAACCCGAGAAATCGCCATGCCAGATTCAACGCCTGCGGGTTCGTCGCCCGGCCGGGTTTGGCCTCATCAGGGACGTCGGCCGGTCCAGCCGCAGGCTCGGTCGCCTGGCCGGCGTTTCCCTGAATGATAACGGTCTGCTGCGGCTGCTGTGGCTGCTGTTGGAACCAGTGGTCCACGCCCATGAACCTCTGTACCGCGCGCGGCCCATAGAGTTCCTCAGCGGGCAGGTACACCGGCGGCAGATAATAAGGCGGATACCAGACTGGATATGGCGGGTAGTAGCCCGGGTACGGGGGATACGCATAAGGATACGGCGTCGGGACCCGGTACGCACCACCCCAATAAGGCGGGTGAGGCTGCCGATGCCCGCCGTAGTAGTGCCGCTCCGAACGTCCGAAGTCTTCTTGGGACGAATCTCCGCCGTGGCGACCGGAACGTCCGCCTCGGTCGCCATCCTCGGGCTGCGCCAGTCCGGCGGACGCAGCCATGAGCAAGTAAGCCGCAACGGCCAACGTGGCAATAGTCACTCGCATGGTTCACCTCCGCGGAATGTCCAGCGACCCGTCGCTGCCCCCGATTGAATCTTATCTTCCTGCCCTTCCTGATTCTACGTGCATTTTGTGTGCCGCGACACGCGCCCAAGCTGGGCGCATGCGGCAAAATTCCCTGGAACGATGCAGCCCGCCGACTTTTCGTCCGCCCGGTGGCAGAGTACCGCGGCGCATGCGGCAAAATTCTCTGGAACGATGCAGCCGGCCACTGTTTGCTCGGCCCGAGGGTGCGATACTCTCTCAGCCTGGGGCGTTGCCTTTGTACCCAAGTTTGGAGGCAGCAAAGGGCCACGTGCGGGCTTGCCCCGCATGGAGCCGTGGTCAGTGAGCTAAGCGGACACGGTTCATCCGAATTATCTCCCCTGCACGCTGCCGCCGCCTCTGGCGGCGGCAGCGTGCAGGGGAGATAGGGAGGCTGGGCGCCGTCTTAGCCAACTGACCACCGCTCCGGGCCGGGCAAGCCGGCCGGTGGCGGCCGCGACTTGTGTACAACAGAAAACGAGCTTGAATGCGGCTTGTGCGGACCCACCAACGATAGACGCGACCTTGACCCATCCTGTGCAAACACCAACTATCCGGAATACGTAAACCAACCGCGGCGTTGGCCTGGAAACACGCACAGGGTGTCATCCGAATGACGACATGGACTGTTGCATGGATGACAGAGCATCAGGAAGACCATTCACTGAATGCCCCCACCATGAGTGGTTATGCGGCGCGTCGATTACGCTTGCCGAGATGGCTCCGCGCCAACAATGAGGACATTCTCGCCAAAATCCTCTGCGGCCGCTTCTTCAACAAACTGCCCGCTTTCATCGATCTGCAGATCCGCCTCGACGGTACGATGCTTGGCCAACGCAAGCAGTTTCTCGTAGAGCGCGTCGCGATCCGTTTGGTTGATTCGGCTGACGGCCCCGGCCACCTCGCGCAGGTACCGCAAAAAGATGGAGCGACGTTCGCCCTGGTGCTTGACCATTTTGCGCCGCCGAAGATACATGCCGAGTTTGCGTCCGACGGCCTGAAGCGCCAAACGCAGTTCTTTCTGGATTTCCGGGTAGCCGGCAACTGCCTCTTTCGACTCGCTGGTGAATGGCACCCAAACGCTTGCCATGTGGACCATCACCGTCACCGGTCCGCGTGGAAGTTGGCCGCGTGACTGGGCCAGCCCGTACGACCGCCAGTTGGTGCTGGTAATCGTCTGCGTAATGGCGCAGCCGCCGGCCTGGAATTGAAGCGGCACGCGATTAGCATAGCGCAGCACGGTCATGGTCTGGCCATCAGAGAGGCTCAGGCTTTGCATGGCGTGCAGTAAGGCCTCGACTTCCTTCGGTTTCAGCTTTCCAGGTGAAGACCGAGGCTTCAGGTGCGCTTCCTTGATGATCTTGTCGGCGGCATCGGGCCCCAATCCGTCGAACGTTGTGGTGAGAAACAGCCTTACCGTGCGCGCGTCCGACTGGTCGAGCAGTTCGCCGAGCCCGTCGCGGGTAACCCGATGCACGCCCGGCCCGCCGCCGTAAGCCAGGCCAACCTCGATCACAAACGGGTTGCCCCGGTAGACGGCCGGGGGCCGGGTAGCGGCGGCGAAAAACTCGCCGGGCACGACCTGGTGCAGGCCCTTGAGGATCAGATCCTCGCCAATCGGCGAGATGCAGTCGGTGGCCGGCGCCTTGATCTTCGTTTCTTGAATGGCACGGAAGAGCAAGTCGGCCTCGTGCCGCCCGATGCGAGTCGTGTTCGCCCGGACGCTGATGCCCGCCGTCTCGCATATTCGCCGCGCCACCGCCGGACTGACTCGCGAAAACGATTTCTGCAAGAACTGCGAAACCGTCGGCATCTTCGTGCTCTTGAGCATGCCCACCAGCATTCCCAACTCGATGCCATACGGGTGCGGCTTGATTTCCCTCGGCTCTGGCGGCAGAACCTCGGCTACCCGCGGATAATCCCGCTGGTTACCCTCAGGGTCGAGGTAGTGGAGCGTCACATGCGGATTGGCAATCGCTGTCTGTTCGAGGTACTCGTCCACGCTGCCACGGCCCCGCTGGTACCGGGCTTCCAGTTCGATGGTAACGCGGGTTCCGTGGTCGGCCTCAATCCATTCGATCCCATGCCGTTCGACGGTCTTACGTCCTGCCTCGCCGGGCGCAATGTCGACCCCGTCGCCCCGACCGTTGACGATCTCCGGCCGATTGCGTTTCGTATCGATCTGGATTTCGTAGTAGTGGGCCGGCTTGCGTTTGGACACCTTCGACATGATTTTCACCGGCTTGCCCGTAGTGAGCAGCCCGTACATGCCGGCAGCCGAAATGCCGATACCCTGCTGCCCGCGACTCATGCGCAAACGATGGAACTTTGAGCCGTACAGGAGCTTGCCAAAGATCAAGGGAATCTGCTTCTTGAGGATTCCCGGGCCGTTGTCCTGGATACCGGCCTTGAAGCGGTCGGGCCCCAGCCGCTCGATGTGAATCCAGATTTCCGGCAGAATCCCGCCTTCCTCGCAGGCATCCAATGCGTTATCGACGGCCTCCTTGACCGTGGTAAGAAGTGCCTTTCGGGGGTTATCGAACCCCAAAAGATGCCGGTTCTTCGCGAAGAACTCGCTGACGGAAATATCGCGCTGGCTGGCGGCCATGCTCTTCGCGGTCAAGCGGCGCCGGCGCCGAATGGCCGGTTGGCCGTTGGCGGCGGCTGGCCGGCCGTTGGAACCCGAGGTCGGTTCATCGGCGTCCGGCGTGCGTGGGGCTGGCTCAGGACAGGAATTACGCTTGATCAAAACGGACCTCCGTGATGCAGACTCTCGACATGGGGACGGGTTGTGCGTCCTGGATGCATGGCACCGATTATAACGATTCTCCAGGCTGGCCAACAGGCGGCTTCGTTCGGCATTTTCGGTAAAATGCGCCCGTTCGCGGTATCTGTCATACAAAGATTCACCCGCAAGACCGGTGGAAGCCGAGACTTCAGAAGAGCACGCCGCGAGCCCTATCGCGGCGGCTCAACCCGCCAGAAAAGGAATGGGAGTGCGACGTTTGGCGAGCCCCGCCGAACACCATTCTCAAGTGTACGGTGGATGGTCTGGCCGTCACAGCCGAAGGGGTCATCCGCTCAACCAGTCCAGCCTCGATGCCAAGGAGTCCATCCAATGGTCCGCAGGATACTGTTTTTTGGCGCGGCGGTTGCCGCCGCGCTTTGGGCGTCGCACGGCGAACTCGGCTGCCCCGGCCAAGCTCGGGCGAACGAGTTTCAGCGCAACGCACCCAACCTGTTCTACAATTACTACGTGCAGCCGGGCGGCCCGTCCAGCGTGGGCGCGGAACTGTACCCAAGCCCGCGCCCCGTGCCGCCGCTGGTTGGTCACACGTACGTGACGTACGAGCCGCTGATGCCGCACGAGTTCCTCTACCGCCACAGCCGGACGTACTGGCGTTACAATCCGGGCGCCGGCTGGACCCGCGCCAGAGTGTCTTGGCGATAACACCGGACAGGAGAACCATACGATGATTCGGAATTTCGCTCTCGGGTGTGCCGCGTTGCTGTTCCTCGCCTGGGGCTGCGAAACGGCTGCCGCCGGTTGGGGCCAACACGGCTCGATGAAGGGCCGGGTCGCCGCCCGGCAAGCCTCAACCATGCCATGGCACGGCTACTACTACAAGCCGGAGTGGGGGATGCCCCTTGCCTTGGTGGTTCCGCCAACTGCCGAGGCCCAGACGCACTGGGGTTGGGGCGTCGGCAATACGCGTATTACGCCCATCCGCCATCAGTACGGCCGCAACTGGCCGGGCCCCGGCACGTATAATCGCCAGCCGTATCAGCCCATGCCCCCTTGGCCCAGCGACACCGACCAGATGGGGGTGTACTACATCCGAGGTCCCTGGTAGACGGCGAATGAAGTGAAGCACCGTACCATAACCCGGCGAAACGAACTCGCCCGCTTCTGCGATGAGCTTACCGGCGAACCGTCCATCGCCATCGACACCGAGTTCGTGGCGGAGCACACATATCGGCCGGTCCTCTGCCTCGTGCAGGTGGCCACGCGCGAGCAGCTCGTCCTGATCGATGCGATGACCATACCGGACGTGACGCCCTTTTGGCAAACCGTGGTCGAGGGCGATCACGAGACGATCATCCATGCCGCGCGCAGCGAACTGGAGTTCTGCCTCGACGCGGCCGGCGCCCTGCCGGCGAGGCTATTCGACGTCCAGGTCGCCGCGGGACTCATCGGCGCCGAGTATCCCGCAGGCTACAACTCGTTGATTGGCAGGTTGCTGGGCGAGAAACCGGGCAAACACGAGACCCGGACCGATTGGCGCCGGCGGCCGCTTTCACACCGCCAAATCGATTACGCGCTGGACGACGTGCGGTTCCTGCATCCCCTGCGCGATACGATCTACGATGCCCTCGTACACAGTGGCCGGCTGGGCTGGCTCGAGGAAGAAATGGGGGCGGTGCGGGAAGGGTTTTCTGCAACGCGGGCAGGCGAGCGGTGGCGGCGAGTCTCGGGCAATGCCGGCCTGAAGCCCCGGCAGCTTGCCGTAGTGCGCGCCCTTTGGCAATGGCGCGACGCCGAGGCGGGACGCCGCGACAAGCCGGCCCGATATGTGTTGCGCGACGACCTGATCATCGAGTTGGCCCGACGCGCTTCAGCCGATCCCGCGCAAATCCTTTCGTTACGCGGCATGGAACGTGGCGATCTTCGCCGTCGCGTCGACGAGCTTTCCGCCGCGGTGGAGCAGGCGCTGGAACTCCCTGAAGAGCAACTGCCGCAGCCGCTGCGCCGCGAACGCACGCAGGACTATTCCGTGCTCGGACAGTTCCTGTTCGCCGCGCTGGGCAGCTTGTGCCGCGAAGCGAACTTGGCCCCCGCCCTCGTTGGAACGCCGAATGACATCCGCGACCTGATCACCTACAACACGAGCGAGTCGAAAGCGACCGGCAACGTCCCCCGACTCGGTCGCGGCTGGCGAGCCGAGTTCGTCGGCCGGCTATTCGACGATCTGCTGGCAGGCAAAGTCGCCATAAGCGTCGGCGACGCCTGTTCCGAAAGCCCCCTGCGGTTTGAACGCGGTGAGTAGGTGCTACTCAGGGCACAGTACCCGGTACTCAGTACTCAGTACTCGGTACTCGGCATACCGCACTCCATTGACACGGTGATTCCGCCCCGGCACAATTCACCTCACCCGGATTATTCATGACAATGTAGGGTGGCGACAAGCAAGCCAAGACCCTGGTGGGCCTTCGGTCGCTCGGCCGGGCCTGCTTCCAGCGCACGGCGTGCAAACCACCCGGGCTTGGCTTGCGCAGGCCCACCAAGGACTTACGCGACCTTGTCCCACCCTACATGAATAATCCGGGCTCAGCGTGCTGACAATACGGCTACCGACGCCCCATCCCCTTTATGACGACTGTCATGACGAACACCCCGCGAAGAATGGTCATTCTGACCGACGGCTACGGCGATTCACATGCCGCGAAGACGGCCATTTGTGTAACTCGCTACATCCCCGACGAAGTGGTTGCGATCCTTGACACCCATTCGGCCGGCAAGACGGCAGGTGAGGTGCTCGGCGTGGGCGGGTCCATTCCCGTGGTCGGTCGCCTGGCCGACGCCCACGGCGCCAACACCCTGCTGATTGGCATCGCTCCGGCCGGCGGCAAGCTTCCCACCCAATGGAACCCCATTGTCCTCGACGCAATCCGCCGGCGCATGACAGTGGTTTCCGGGCTTCACGACCTGCTGAAGCACAATGCCGAGTTCACCGCCGCCGCCGAGGAGCATGGCTCAGAATTGGTCGACCTGCGTGACAACGACGAGTCGGACGTTGCCTCCGGTGAGCCGTTCCGGACCGAGTGCCTCCGCATTCATACCATCGCCAACGATTGCAGCGTCGGAAAGATGGTGGCCGCGGTGGAACTGACCGAGGGGCTTCGTCGCGCGGGGGTCGATGCCCAATTCGTCGCCACCGGGCAGACAGGAATGCTCATTGCCGGGAGTGGCTGCGCGGTCGACCGCGTCTTGTCCGACTTCGTGGCCGGTGCGGCTGAGAGACTGGTACGCGCCAACGAGCATCATGAAGTTGTCGTGGTCGAGGGCCAGGGAAGCCTGTTCCATCCCCGTTATTCCGGCGTCACGCTAAGCCTGCTTCACGGTGTGCAACCCGACGGCATGGTGCTGGTGTACGAAATGGGCCGTCCGACCATCCACGGGATGGAGCGGTTCCCGTTGCCGCCGTTGCGTCGCGTGGTCGAGTACTACGAACAGACGGCTGCCATCCTGCACCCTTCCCGGGTGATCGGCGTGGCCATCAACGGGCGCCGGTATTCCGATGCGGAACTCGACGCCGAATGCGCCCGCGTCGAAGCGGATCTCGGCGTTCCCGCTTGCGACGTCATCCGCCACGGGCCGGCCAAGCTCGTCGACGCCGTACGCCGCATGCGCACCGGTTGAAGCCGGCGTCCTACGGCAGACACGGGATGGCCACAAAGCCCAGCACCAGCAGTACGAAGAAGGCGAGCGTGGTCAGGTTGGCCTACCCGGCGGATCGTTCCTGGCGTTTGGCTTGGCCGATCCGGTCGAGCAACAGGACCAAGACCGCCATACCGACGGCGATGGCGACTGCCGTCAAGGCTTCGGTATTGAAAGCTTCGGGCCAGATCGGCTGAAACTGCTTCGATTTGACGGCCTCGACCTCAGGCGTCAAGTCGTGTTGGAAAGGCCATAATTTGGGCAAGGCTCCAAACATCAAACCGCAAAGCAGAGCCATCGTGGCCAAGTGGTAGTGCTTCAGCAACCAACGCAACACTCGGCTGAACAGCACGATGCTAATGCCCGCACCAGCGACAAACACCACAACGGTGGTCAAGCCCTCGGTCACCTGCCTGCCATGAAGCAGATTGTGGGGAATCTCTGTCAAGTGTTCGTACACGCCCAAGATCAGGAGGATCATTGCACCGCTGATCCCCGGCAGGATCATCGCGCAGATCGCAACCGAGGCGCAGAAGAACACGTATGCGTAACTGGGGTCCTGCGGTACGTTACCCAGGGTAACCAACCACAACGCGAAGGCGGCACCGGCGATTCCCACCAATACGCAACGCAACAACTGGCCCCGCGATGTCACCCGGATCGTCTTCGACACCATCACGGCCGAGCCCAGGATCAGGCCAAAAAAGGCGGCCAGCGTCAACGTCCGCGAAAACGGATCGGTCAGCAACCGGTTCATCATCACGGTCATCACCAGAAAACCCCCGGCAATACCAGACAGCAGCGTGACCAGGAATTGCAGGTCGATGTGAACCGCGGCTTGTCTCCACTGCCGCTGGCTGATCAACTCGACAAACTGGAGATCGATCTGGCTGATCGCCGTCACCAATCGCTCGTAGATACCCAGAATCAGGGCTACCGTACCGCCGGACACTCCGGGAACAACGTCCGCCGCGCCCATGAAGAAGCCGCAAAACACCGTTGCGACGTGACGATTTGTTCGTTGTGAAGGATCGTTCATGCTCAGAATCTAATCGAAAACGCTCACTTCCGCGACACGGGTCGCCGTCCAAACTCTGCTTTGGCCGCTTCCGGCAGCAACTGGGCTGATCGCCTTGCTTGCTGCGACCCGGCCCAGGTGGTTTGGTGACCGAGTCCGGGGGCGGCCTGTCGGCGGGCACTTGCACAGCTCTCCATCGATATGGGGATCAACGCTCACGCATCCCCCTCGTGGCGGTAGGCCACGACGCTGACATTCTCCACCGTCACCAGGCCGCGGCCAATCATGGCATCCAATTCCGGCAGGAACGCCTCGATACGCTCAGTCTTGTCCACAATCTCGATCACGACGGGCAGGTCCTCCGAGAGGTGGAGAATCTTGGCGGTGTGTATGCGGCTGGCCTTGCCGAAGCCCATCACGCCGTGAAGGACCGTTGCTCCCGCCAGGCCCCGCTCGCGGGCCTTCTCGACAATGGCCTCGTACAGGGGCCGGCGGCCATGCTTGTCGCTCTCGCCAATAAAGATTCGCAGCAACAACGCCTCTGAAGGCAGGATCATGATATCTCCCCGTGTCACATCAACCGGCCAATAAATGCGCCTAGCAAGTACGCCATCAGTCCGGCGCCCAATTCCCCGATCACGTTCACGCTCGCCATGAACCATTGAGCGTGTTCGAGAAACTGATCGGTCTCGAACAGGAACGCACTGAAAGTCGTGAAGGAACCCAGGAATCCAGCGAGAATGATCACCCGCGTCTCGCTGCTGATCAGCAATCGCTCCTGCGTGGCCGTCCAAACCAACCCGAACAGGAAGCATCCTGCGATATTCACCGCGAGGGTCCCCCAGGGGAATTGCGAGTGACTGTCCCGTTGGACCAGGCTAACCACGCCGTAGCGGGCTAATGCCCCGATCGCTCCCGCAACGGCCAAGCCGATCAGTTTGTACCACATCGGAAATGTTGCTCCATTGGCGTGACCAGCCGAAATCAATCGCGTCGGCGGCTAGAGGCGTGACCCATGACCGGGCTATTCCATGACAGTATGGGCAATTGTGCCCGCACTTTCAAGAACCCGTCCGGCTCGTCATCCAGGCACCGGTTCGGCGCGGATAATCCTTTCATCGAAGCTCGCGGCAATGCGGTGGCCGGGCGGCACGGTCAGGAAGTCGTTGTCGTTCCACGGGCCGTCGACAAGCTCCTGGATGAGCCGCATGTCGCCAGCGAGCTGGTCGAATTGCCAGCCGCGCGCGACGGCCAGTTCGCGGGCGTCGCGCTCGAAGCGGTCGTCGGGCTCGATGCCCATTTCGACGTAGGCGATGCGCGAGTAATTCCGGGTCATCTGCTGCAATTCCTCGTAGAGGAACCGGGCATTGTCCTCGCCATACCGCTCGACCAGTTCGTCGTACGACTGCGCCATCCGGCTCCGTCGCTGGATCGATTCGCCGCTAAGTTGTTCGAGGTCGTCGCCCCGTTCGATCCAGCCGCTGGTCTTGAAGTACGCGCCCGGATGCCCGCGGAAGTAGTCGAGGTACCGCTCCTTGCTGCCCAGGAACAAGGTGATGCAATCGTGGGCGCGGGGTACGACGAGCGGGATGCTGCGTGCGGTGAGCCCGACCAGTCCGTTGCTGCACAGGGCGTAACCCAGTACCACGGCGTCGTAGGCCGAGTCGTCCACGTCGGCAACGCGGGCTGCAATCCGCTCGTTCATGCCCGGCGAACCCAAGTCGTGGAGCCCCTTCGGCAGAAACTCGATATCGACCCGGTTCACCGATCGGGCCACGGCGGCGCAGAACTCGCGGTACAGAATCTCGCAGGCGATGAGTTTCAGGCGTTTGGGCACGTCAGGCTTCCATTCGGGAATGTGGGACCTGGGATTTCAGATTTCAGATTTCAGATTTCAGATTTCAGATTTGAGATTTGAGATTTGAGATTTGGAATCTGAGATGTTCGGTTGATCGCTCGGAGCTGAGAAACCGGCCTCGCGGCCCATTACGCTTCCTCGTCCGGTTCGCCGACGAAACGGTAGCCGGCATCGCGGATGGTTAGGAAGTGGCGCGGGTTGGCCGGGTCGGGCTCGAAGGTTTTGCGGAGTCGGCGCATGAACTGATCGGGGGCGCGGGTTTGCACGTTGCCCGTCATTCCCCAAACCTGTTCCAGCAGTTCCTGCCGTGGTATCACCCGACCCTCATGCTCGACGAAGTACCTCAGCAGCTTCATTTCAAGCTGAGTCATTCGCACCGGTTGGCCTCCGACCGTCACCTCGAACGTGTTGAAATTGATCTCGGCGTTGCCGAACGCGGCTTGCATTGGCGTACGGCCGGCCGGCGCACGCCCAGTTGACCCGCGCACGCCCCACTTCAGCAGGTTCCGCACCCGGCTGAGGAACTCCTCCAGGTCGAACGGTTTGGTCAGGTACTGGTTCGCGCCGACATCGAATCCGCGGGCGCGATCCTCCGCCAGCGTCCGGGCACTGAGGATGAGCACGGGTGTATCGCGCTCGGCCCGGATGGCTTCACATACCGAGTAGCCACTCATTCCGGGCAGCATCAGGTCGAGGACTACCAGGTCGACGTCGTCGGGTCGCGCTTCGAGGAACCGCAAGGCCGCCGGCCCGTCGCCGAACGTGGTCACCCGATACCCCTCGGCGCAGAGGTTGTACTTGATCCCCTTGGCGAGGTGTTCCTCATCCTCAACAACAATGACGTGTGGTTGCTCCTGCATGAAAGCGTCTCTCAGTTTAGGCGAAGCTGCCCCTCTTGTCTATCTTCGTGCCGGAATCTGCACTTCGATTTCCGTTCCGGGCTGTGGTTCACGGCCGCGCACGCGGATACGGCCACCGAGCCGCTTGACTGCCGTGCGCACGATGTACAAACCGAGCCCCGTGCCCGGCTTCTCGCGTTCCAACTCACTGCCAAGGCGGACGAAACGCCCAAAAATCGCTCGCCGCAGCGCCTGCGGAATCCCTCGTCCGTTATCGGCGATTTGCACCGCAACCCAGCCATCGGAGCCACAACGCAGCGTGACGTCGACGCGCGGCTCCTCACCGGCGTATTTCACGGCGTTGTCAAGCAGATTGCGGAAGATCACTTCGACGTCGACAGCCGCGGCGAGCACCGAGCACGGCTGAAGGTCCAGATGCACCGTTTCCGGGGGCAAGCGGTATCGCCTGCACACGGAATCGGCGCAGTCGGCCAGCAGTCGGTCGAGTGCCACCTGCTCCAACTCGCTGGGGGGCCGTGCCGCGTTGAGCTTGCCGGCATCGAGCAACTGATCCGTCAGGCGGTCGAGCCGCTCGATGTCGTCCAGCATAATGCGCAGGAAGTCGGTGCGTTCCTCTCCGCTGACCTGGTGGCGGCTGAGCGTTTGCAGGCAGAGCTTCATCGAGGCCAACGGCGACTTCAACTCGTGCGTGACGCTGTCGATGAAGTTCGATTGCCGCCGCGTCAGGTTGATCGCCTTGATGGAAAGCACCAGATAGATGATGGTGCCCGCCAGCAGGAGGACAATGAACGTGGCGCCGATCGACAACAGGGTCCAGTGCAACGGCGCATAGCTCCGGTCGCCCAGCGCGCCGAACACCGCCGAAAGCACCCAACCTACCGCCAAGACGGCCAGCAGGCCGATCATGGCAACTGCCAGCAGAATGGGCCACTTCAGCGAGCGACGGGGCAACATGGGCGGCCGGCAGGGTAATGCAATATCGGGTTTGAAATGGCCTCAAGCATATCAGCCGCACGAAAGCGGTGTCAACTGGGCATCCCTCGCAGGAAGGGCGATGTATTACAGTTTGCCTAGTCCACAAGGAGTAGCGGGCGGCCACTCCACGCGGCTGGTTGCAGCGGCAAATAACCCAGGTATTGCGCATCTTTTACGTACCGCATACACAGTTGGCCGCCCTGGACGCACGAAGACACGTACAATACACTCAACGCTTTTCGCAACCGACCGGGAAATGCTCCCGAAAACCTTTACAGGAACAGCTTCATGACCCAACTTGCCGAACCACTTTCCGTGTTGCCCGCCGGCGGTCTGCCCCACGATGAAACCGCCTCGCCCGTCCACCCCCTCGGGTCGCGTGCCCGCGTGCTGCTCACCAGCGTGTTCGGGCCCTACGCACAGGACGACGAGTACGGCAGCCGGAAGATGAACCCGATGGAGCTTTATCAGAACCAGGTAACGCGCACTCAGGGTGCTTTTTCGCTGCGCATGTTTCACCGGAGTTGGGGGTTGATGCTCATCCAGGCGAACATCGAGGCCCCTTGCACCGTGCTCGATTTCCCCACGCTCGACCGGTTCATCGAGGAACTGCGCACCCGGCAATACGACGTCATCGGCATTACCAGCATCATTCCGAACCTGGTGAAGACTAGGATGATGTGTGAGTTGATCCGCCGCTATCAGCCCAATGCCACGATCGTCATCGGCGGACACATTGCCAACGTGCCCGACCTGTCCGACCGGATTGACGCCGACCACATTGTTCGCGGCGAGGGCGTGCGATGGTTCCAGCGATTCCTCGGCGAGCCGGACGACCAACCGTTCCGCCACCCGCTCATTCAGTCGGGGTTCGGTACACGGAACATGGGCGTTTCCATCGGCGACCATCCGGACGAGACCGCGGCTGCGGTCATTCCGTCGGTTGGCTGCCCGATGGGCTGCAACTTCTGCTCGACCTCGGCCATGTTCGGCGGGAAGGGCAAATTCATCAACTTCTACGAGACCGGCGATGACCTGTTTTACATTATGCACCAACTCGAGCAGCGCATGGGGATCCAGTCGTTCTTCGTCATGGACGAGAACTTCCTGCTGCATCGCCGCCGCGCGCTGCGCCTGCTGGAACTGATGGAGGAGCATGACAAGCCCTGGGCCCTGTACGTGTTCAGCTCGGCCAACGTGCTGAGGTCGTATACCATCGAACAGCTTGTGGGCCTGGGCATTTCCTGGGTGTGGATGGGCATCGAGGGCGAGGACAGCCAATACACCAAGCTGCATGGCGCCAATACCTTCCAGTTGATCCGCGAGTTGCAGTCGCATGGCATCCGCGTGCTCGGTTCCACGATCATCGGCCTGGAAAACCACACGCCGGAGAACATCGACGAGGCCATTGACTACGCCGCGCGGCACAATACCGACTTCCACCAGTTCATGCTCTACACGCCCATTCCCGGCACCCCGCTCCACGCCGAATTGTCCGCGCAGGGGCGCATGAAGGACGAAAGCGAATACGAGCAGTGCGATATTCACGGGCAGGAGTTCTTCAATTACCGGCATCCACACATCCCGGCCGGCGATGAAGCAGAGATGATGCTCCGGGCGTTCAATCGCGATTTCGAACGCAATGGACCGAGCACGGTGCGCATCATTCGCACAACCCTGGCCGGGTGGAAGCGGTACAAAAATCATCCGGACGCCCGCATCCGCCGCCGTTTTGCATTCGAGGCGAAGTCGCTGCCCACCAGTTTTGCAGCCGCCGTGAAGGCATGCCAAATCTACTACCGCGACAATCCGGCCTTGCACCGGCAGATGACCGACCTGCTTGCCGAAATTTACGCCGAATGCGGCTTGAAAGCCCGCATTTGCGGAGAGTTGGGCGGTCGCTGGCTCCTGCGCCAGGTGCGGAAGGAAGAGAAGCGGTTGGCCGAGGGCTGGAGTTACGAGCCGCCCACCTTCTACGACCGCAACCCGGCCGTCACCGACAACCCAACCGCCCAGCTTTGCCAGTGGGCCGAGCCGCAAAGGACACAGGCTGCCGCGACGGCGTAGCCTACTGACCCTTCCTGCCCGCAAACGTGTAATACGGCACGCGAGCAAGGGGCATGTACGGCATTTTGCCACGGTGTTCGGCGAAATGGAGCGGCTCGAACCGGCGGTGCAGGTAGGGTACGTGATCCGGCGATGGGAACACGTTGTCCATCGAGAACCAGGCCGGCCAGAACGACCGTGTCAGCCAACCGTGCCGTCGCATTCCTTCGGCCGGGTACTTCCGCGAAACGTAGAAGTCGACCGCCCCGAGACGGCCGCCGTCGCGCAGCATGGCACGCCCGTTCTCAACGGCCCCGATCCAGTCGGGGATCATCGTAAGCGAGTAGGAGAAGGTGACAACATCCGCCGGTTCTCCGGGCGGCTGCCACGTCGTGGCATCGGCCTCAACGGTCTCGACGTTCTTCCAGCCATGCCCGGCAGCCCGCTCGTTTGCCACCTTCAAGAGCGAAGGCGACAAGTCGACCACGTACACTTTCGCAAGCTGCCCGATCCGCGGCCCCAGCAGTTCAAGGTTCGAGCCGGTCCCTCCTCCCATGTCTACCCAAACGGTGCCGTCGGGGATTTCGATGTTCTGGAAGAGTTCCTCGCGCCCCTTGAGCAAACGCTTGCGGAAGTTGTCGTAGCCGGCGGCCTGGCCTGCGTAGAAGCTCTCCAGACGCGCAGCATGGTCCTTCCCACGCACCGGCTTCAGCGTGAGGTGAAAGAGTATCCTCAGATCGCGAAAGAGCCCCACGGCAATACCCGGCCGGGTGTGAAGTCAGATCAAACGTCGAGCGTCCAGGGAGTGTCGCACACGGCCACCACCTGCACCCCCTCGACGGCCATATGCTGGCGCATTACGTGCCGGCCGCGGCCTCCGCAGCCGATCAGGCCGATGCTGATCGTGTCATTGGGTCCCGGCCGGGACGAGGCTCCCGCTACATACGGGGTTCCGATAGCGAATCCAGCCGCGGCGCCGGCGGCCGCCGTACCCAGAAAGCTGCGTCGACTGGTCGGCATGGTGTTCCCTTCACTAGGGGGCAATAGATCTGGCGGGGTAATCCTGGGAGCGAAACTCATAGTCACTTACAGCCATTTATACCACGGGCCGAGGCGAGAATCCAGCCGCGCCGGGAAGCGGGAAGCCGTAACGGAGTGGCGCCTTCCATTCTCCGCACCCGCATGTCATGATAGAGGGCGTTGAAGGATACAAAACACCTTGCCAGGCTTTCCGGGAGATACATCATGCCAAAACGCTTTGTGTGGATTGTCGTCGCTGTGCTCGTTTCTTTCCTGAGCGAAGCTTGGGCGGCCGAGCCCAAAGTCGAGCCGCTCTGGCCCGGAGGCGCACCCGGCGCCCTGGGCCGCGAACCGAAGGACGTTCCAACGCTCACCATCTGGCTGCCCGAACGGGAAAAGGCCGCCGGCGCCGCCATTGTGGTATGCCCGGGCGGCGGGTACGGGCACCTGGCGGTCGACCACGAGGGCAAGCAGATTGCCGAGTGGCTCAACTCGTTCGGTGTGGCGGCCTTCGTGCTCGAATACCGGCACCGCGGCCGAGGCTACGGCCATCCGGCACCGTTGCAGGACGCCCAGCGGGCCATCCGGACCGTCCGCGCGGGCGCCGAGGCGTTCGGCATCGACCCGAAGCGAATAGGAATCCTCGGCTTCTCCGCCGGCGGCCATCTGGCCTCCACGGCGGCGACCCATTTCGACGCGGGCGACCCCAACGCCGCCGATCCCGTCGAGCGAGTGAGCTGCCGGCCCGACTTCGCCCTGCTGTGCTATGCCGTCATTGCTTTCGGCGAGCCGTTTACTCACGCCGGCTCGCAACGCAACCTGCTGGGCCCCGATGCGCCCGAGGACCTGATCCGGAGTTGCTCCAGCGAGAAGCAGGTGTCGCCCGAGACGCCGCCGACTTTCCTCTGGCATACCGATGAGGACCGCGGCGTACCGTCGGAAAACAGCGTGCAGTTCTATCTTGCCTGCCGCCGTCACGGCGTGCCGGCCGAACTGCACGTCTTCCGCACCGGGCGCCACGGCTTGGGGCTGGCGGCCGACGTGCCCGGCACGCGCGAGTGGCCCAAGCTCTTCGAGCAGTGGATGCAGGCACAGGGCTTCCTGGGCGGGCAGTAGCGATGCAATCGGGAAGTCCCATGCTCGCGCGAACGCTGTTTGCGGCCGCAATCGTTGTGCTGTTTGCCGGCAGTTGGATTGGGAAAGCGTCCCTGCGAAAAGAGACTGCCGTGCCCGATCCGCCGTCCACCGAGGCACCGCGCCGGATCGTCTCGATGGCGCCCAGTGTTACAGAGATGCTCTTCGCCCTGGGCCTGGGCGATCGGGTAGTCGGAGCCACCCGCTATTGCAGCTATCCGCCGGAAGTTGCCGAGCTGCCGCGGGTGGGCGGGCATCTGGATCCGAATTTTGAGGCAATCGTCCGGCTGCGCCCGGACCTGGTCGTCTTGCTGAGCGAGCAACAGGATCTGGCCGAGTCTCTCGGAAAACTGGGCCTGCGCAGCGCGACCGTCAACGACGACAGCGTCGAACAGATTCTCGACTCAATTGCGAGTCTTGGCGAAAGGTGCCATGCAAAGGCGCTCGCCGAGGAGTTGGTCCGCGATTTGCGCACGCGCATGGACGCAGTCCGGCAGCGCACGGCCGATTTGCCAAAGCCGACGGTGCTCGTGGTCGTCGACCGCGCACTGGACGCTGGCACCATCCAGGACACTTACATGGCCGGCCGCGACGACTACTTCGAGCATTTGATTGAGTTGGCCGGCGGCCGAAACGCGTACCGCGGCCCCGCCATCCCGTATCCGGTGGTGTCGGTCGAGGGGATCATCCGCATCTCACCCGAGGTCATCATCGACCTGGCCGCCGGCCGGATCCCTGAGCACACCGCGCAAGCCATCGCCGATTGGCAGCGATTCCCCCAGATCGACGCCGTGGCTCAGCAGCGCATTTACGCACTCTCAGGCGACTACGCGATGATCCCAGGCCCTCGCTTCGTGCTTCTGCTCGAAGCGCTGGCTGAGCGGATCCACCCGGAGTAGGAAAACGCACCCAGAAAACGCAAGGACAGAAAACGGGAAAACGCAAGGACATGCAATGCGCTGACGGCCCGCGGTCGATTTGGTGCTCAAGGCGGGCGGGACGAGTGGCTGCTGGCTGCGGCGGTGCCGT
>JAVEUP010000118.1:0-26553 GCA_034005525.1 Thermoguttaceae bacterium
GCAAACCCGGCGAAAACGCACGCTCTTGCGGGGAAGAGATTTTGGGGCGTGTCGTAAGTCCTTATGCGAAAAGGCGTTCCTGACAGCGCAACCGGCTCATGCAGCCCAGTGCGGTCTTGACGAGGGCGTTTATCTGGGCGACAATGAGGGACAGAGGGCTCTTGCGTGCCATTTTTTCTCTTCCGAGGGCACGATGGACAATCTCGATTCGTTCGCGTCGGACAGCGCGGGAACCGCGCCAGCCGGTCACCGCAGGGACGCTCGGCAGCAGCAACCGGGTGAGCAGATTTTTCGCTGGGTCTATGTCCACAACCCGTTCTACCTGATCAGCGCGGCGCTGGTCTTCTGGGGCCTGCGCAGCTCCTTCGACGCCAGGGCGGGCGCGATTCAGACCGTGGCCCTGATGCTCGGACTGACCGGATACACCTTGCTGCTGGCAGTGACCACCTGGCTGGTTCTTCGCCTGGGCCGGGTATGGGAGGACGGGCGGAGCCAGTTGCTCCTGATCGTGCTGATGTTCCTGGCGATTTCGGTCAGCCTGGACGACGCCTTGGCCACCAATCCGCGAGTCGGAGAGGTCTGCTTCCTCGGGGGCCTGCTCTTCGCCGTGGCCACCAGCGAAGCCCTGCTTCGCGGGCTGGGGATCCGCTTGGGCCTGCTGTTCCGTCTGCCGTATTACCTGATCCTGGCATTGTTCTTCCTCTATCCGGTACTCGTCGAGCGGGTTCCCGTCGATCCGTTCAGTGCCGAGTATCCCTGGTTGCTGTTCGCCTTCTCGCCGGTTGCCGGATTGTGCTTCCTGACCTTGTTGCCGGCGATCCGGCGCGGGCCGGATTATGTGCGCGACAACGGTACGCCCTGGTCCTGGCCGTGGTATCCCTGGGTTGTGTTCGGCTTGCTGGGGCTTGGTGTCTGTCAGCGGGGTCTCTACCTTTGCGTGTCGATGCACCAGGCGGGTGGCTTTGCGACGATCTTCGCGCCCTACTTTCTCGTGCCGTTCGTGCTGGTGGCCGGCATCCTTCTGCTGGAGATTGGACTGGTCTCGCGGGCGTCGGGCGTGTTGCGCGTTGCGCTGGCGGTACCGCCGGTCGCGCTGCTGCTGGCAAGCACGGAGCGCGTCGGCGGCGACGTGGCCTTGGGCTTTCTCGCCGATTTCACCCAGCGGCTCGGCGGCTCGCCGTTCTACCTCACGTTGCTGGCCGCGATCGGGTTCTACGTTTGGGCCATGCTGCGGCGCGTGCGGCCGGCGTCTGAATTGCTCATCGTTGCCGTGGCGCTGCTGGCCGTGATCGGCCCGAAAACGAGCGGTCCGAGCGCCCTGGCCGGCACGTGGACCGTTCCACTGCTGCTGGCAGGCGGCCTGCAACTGGCCTTGGGGCTCTCCCGGCGCAGTTCCGTCCACTGCCTGGCAGCCGCGGGTTGGTGGCTCGCCGCCCTGTCGATCGAACTGCGAGGAACGGCATTCCTCGCTTATGGAGGCATCCTCCCTGCGCATCTGCTCCTGGCCGCGGTGCTCCTTCTCGGCGCGACCTTCCGCGACGGCTTCGCCCGCTTCCTGCAATCGCTGGGGGCCGCGCTCCTGGTGCTGGCCGCCGTCGCTGCGCCGCTGGCCGGTCCGCGGCTGTTGCCCGAATCGCCCGGCGTGCTGGTAACGCTATACCCGCTGGCTGCCGCTCTGGTGGCGCTGGCGTACGGGCATCTTCTGAGAAGGTGGCTGTACCACCTCGCGGCTTTGGGGAGCGTCACCGTTTCGCTGATCGCAGGCGGTTGGCACGCGTATCTTTTCCTGCGCCCGCGGATGGTCGGACTCGATTACGTCCTCGGCGGCCTGGCATCGCTCATGGTGGCCGGGCTGATCAGTTCGTTGAAAGCCGGATTGCCGCAGCGATGGGCTGCACGGTGGAAGGGCCGCAGCGCCGCCGACTCGTTCGAGGAAGGGGTCAAGGAGTGATCGAAGCCTCCCATGTCACATTGGAAGCGCGGATTCGGCGGCGATGCTTGCACTGCTATCGCGACCTTCCCTGGAAAGCCGGGAAATCGGGCTTCTTGGACGGAGGCGGGTAAGGTATCTTTGCAATTGTTACAAAACGCACTGGGGCGGCTTTCGACGCCCGCTGCAAACCAGCGGGCAGAAACGCTGCGGGAAAACGTAGTTTGCGGTGTTCGGATCGAGGCGGAGCCGGATCGGCAGGTGTTTGGTCCGGCGTTTGCTCGGTGTTTCGGCATCGCAACCGGCCTTGAGGACGGGGCCGGTATTCTCTTGAGTCAGGGAAGCAGGACAGAGCATGGACGCTCGAATCATTCGTGCCGCGATGGTGGTCGCGGCGCTTGTCGTCACCATGGGCGCCCAATTCCGGACGCCCAACTTCGTCGTTGAAACGCAGGACCCGCGGCTCGCCCGCGAGTTCGCACTGGCCGCCGAGCAACAGCGGCGCGAGTTAGCCGTTTCGTGGCTCGGTGAGGCGATGCCCAACTGGGCTCAGCCCTGCCTGATCACCGTGCGCGTGGGGCCGCAGTTGGGCGCCGGCGGCGCGACGACGTTCTATTTCGACCAGGGCGAGGTGTTCGGCTGGCGCATGAGCATCCAGGGCTCGCGCGAGCGGATTCTCGATTCGGTGCTGCCGCACGAGATCACGCACATGGTCCTCGCGAGCCATTTTCGCCGGCCGATCCCTCGCTGGGCCGACGAGGGCGCGGCCACCAGCGTGGAGCACGTGAGCGAGAAGAACAAGCATCGGCGGATGCTGTACCAGTTTCTCCGTACCGGGCGGGGGATTGCCTTCAACCAGTTGTTCGCCATGCGCGAGTATCCGGCCGACATCATGCCGCTGTACGCCCAATCGTACTCGGTGGCCGAATATCTCATCCAGATCGGCGGCCGGCGGAAGTACATCGAGTTCGTCGGCGACGGCATGGACAGCGGCGACTGGTGCGGCGCCATCGGACGCCATTACGGCATCGACAACAGCGGCGCCCTGCAGCAAACGTGGCTGGCGTGGGTACAGAAGGGCTGCCCCAACCTCCGGCCGGCATCGCCGCCCGAGGCGCAACCCGGCGTTGAGGTTGTCGCGGTCAGTCACCAGCGGGAGCGTCCCGAGCCGAACCTGATCTACCACGTGCCGCCCGACTCGCCGGGCTACGCACCGGGCAGCGTCGTTCAGATCAGGGATCCCGCCCGGAACCCGGCGCCTCCTGCGGCAACTCCTCCGAATGAACCGGTGCGGCAGATCGCCTCGGCCGACGGTTGGTACGCGGCGGGCCAGCGTCTGCCCCGCGCTGCCGAGGTTGCCGCAGCAGAACCCTCCCCGAAGGGATCGTGCTACCCGGGTCCCGAGGAGAGCCATCTGACCAAGCCGCAGCCCGCGGAACCCTCCCGCCAGATCATCATCGACTGGGGCGGCAGGTGAGGACGTAACCCGAGCAGGAACAGACTCGCTGTTGAAGCCGCGGCCAGCCCTGCCGGAGTCCCGGCTTTGGCCGGCAAGAAGAAACCGCCTAAAGGCGGGACTCCAACCCAGGCGGCCTGCACCTGAAAGCGAGAGAGCCCGCGTTCCTTATCGGCTGGAAAGCCGAAAGTCGGCCTCTTGGCTGCCGCGGGCAGGGACGTCGAAGGTCAGTTGCGGGTTGGCCGGATCGCAGTATTTCGGCGGCACGGGATTGTCTTTCGGCTTCGGCACTTCGTCCGGAATCATGGGCGGCCCCTCGTCTTCGGCGGCTACGGTGAAGTAGACGCGGTTCATTCCGGGCATGGCGCCCCGTGTTCTGGGAATCGAGCCATAGTCCAACCGGTACTTCCCGTCAGGGCCCGTTTCGCCCATGCCGACAAACCGTGCATTCTCCCCAATGAAGACCACGGTAATCCCTTCCAGTGGCTGGTCGTCGAGATAGACGGTGCCCGAGACGGCCACCGTCTTCACGTCCGAGCCCGACCTTCCACAGCCGGCCCCGAGGCTGACGAGCCACAACATCACGGTCCACGTGGTCAGTTGGCGATAAGCCATCATCATGTCTCCTTGGCACACGTTTTGGCACAACGCGCTTCGCCGAGCGCGGCCTTACGGCGGCGTCACCGGTTCGCCGTCGGCAATGTAGGCCAGGCGGGCGAGCGTCAGATAGTCTGTGGAATCGGAAAGGAAATGTACCGAACCGTCGCCAAAGACGAAAGTTGCGCCGCCGGGATGGTCGCTGCTGAAGACCCAGGCGGTGCGACACTCCCAGTAGGTTGTGCCGTTGGTCTGTACCTTCGAGTTGATGGTGAAGTTGTACGGGTCGATCCAACTGTAGTCGATGGGCGAGGCGCTGCGGCTGCTGGGAACGCGTCCGAAGATGTTGGTATAGTTGCCAAAGAGCCCGATGGGTCCCCAATGCCGTTTGCCGCACACTTCCTTGACGTCGTTGCCGCCGAGCCCTTCGCCGAAGGCGATGCTGTTGCTGGTGCCGTCTTGAATTTGCGCCATGGTGGCCCCGCCCTGGGCGGCGAACATGCCCCTGCGTATGTCGCCTCCGAGCCGGTCGTACGGTGTCGTGCGCTCGTGGGAATTGCCCGAGGAAAAATACCAGTTGGTCCGATAGGAGCCGGCCGGGGTCGTGTAGTAGCCGGTGTAAACATCGCTCTCCGGAATATGCTCGCCCATGTTGCGGGCGCTGGGGCATTCCAGCACATTGATTCGCGTCACCAGGTGCGGAGCGTTGACGGTAGGGTTCACCACATCCGCCTCGGTGCTGTCGCCATGATACGCCCTGGCGAATGCAAATCGGAAATCGAGCGCGTCGTAAAGGGCATTCTGCTCGAGAAACGGCAGCAGCATGGCCCAGCCGGGCGTGCCTTTCACGCCGCCTTGGAAATTCGTCATGGGCAATCCCGCGGCATTGAGCACGCCCGGCGGAAAGGCCTTGTGGGTGCTGTGGTAGTTGTGGGCGGCCAGCCCGATTTGTTTGCCGTTGTTGCTGCACTGCATCCTTCGTGCGGCTTCACGGGCTGACTGGACCGCCGGCAGGAGCAAGGCGATCAAGATGCCGATGATGGCAATGACCACCAGCAATTCCACCAGGGTAAACCCGCGCCTGAAACGGGTGGTTTCACGACACATGCCACAGTCCCTTTCTGCAACAACCCGGCATGAGCCGATTTCCACAAAAAGCCCGGGCCGGATTTCTGATTGAATCGACTGACAGGGTGAGCGGTAGAGACAATCTCCCCGCTGGACGCCGCCGCGGTCATTCTCGCCCAACACGGCATGGTGACAATTACTGTAACTGCATCCCCAATTATAGGCATCCAGAGCCCTAAGTCAACCAACAAGACAACCGGTTATGGAGCAGCGGCGCGGACGGCTTCGGCTCGGTCTACTTCCGCTTCGCCGGCAGCGAAATGTGGCTGAGCGGCTTCGAGTTGTCGGCCGCCAGGACCGTGCCCGAGCCCTTGACCCTGCTGTCGGCCGTCCCGGCGCTGCCATGCCTGGCCGCCGAGACCGTCCGGCTGCCGGCGTTGGTGCATAAGACCGAAGGTTGACACGGAACGGCGATGCCTCCCTTGGGGGGAATGCGTTGCCGCGAAGTTCCGCACACAGCGCGTCCCATGTCTTGACCCCGGGCACCAGCCGAGTCAGAATCGCAGTTGTCATGCGATGAGAATCGCTGCCTGTATCGCTACACGAAAGGAACATGCCATGAGTGGTAAGACGCATCGTCGCCGGTTTCTGCAGACTACGGCCGCGCTGGGCGCCGGCTATTGGGTGGCCGGCGTGAGCCGAGCGGCGGAAAGCAAGTCGCCCAATGAGAAACTCAACATCGGGATCATCGGCGCCGGCGGCCGTGGCGCCGCGAATACCAACGGGGTGAAGAGTGAGAACATCGCCGCGTTGTGCGACGTAGACTCCCGCAAACTGGGCGCCGCAGCCGAGAAGTATCCGCAGGCGAAGACGTATGTCGACTGGCGCAAGCTGGTGGACCAGAAAGACCTGGACGCGGTGGTCATCAGCACCGCGGACCATACACACGCCCCGGCCAGCGTGTGGGCGATGAATCGGGGCTTGAGCGTGTACTGTGAGAAGCCGCTGGCCCATTCGGTGTACGAAGCCCGCGTGGTGCAGGAGAAATACAACGCCAACAAGGGCAAGCTGGCCACGCAGATGGGCACCCAGATTCATGCCACGGACAATTACCGTCGCGTGGTCGAACTGGTGCAGGGCGGAGCGATTGGCACGGTGCGCGAAGCACACGTCTGGTGCAGTCGCGTGGGACCGACCCCGGCGCGGCCGACCGAGGAAGAGCCCTGCCCGCCGGAACTAAACTGGGACCTTTGGCTGGGCCCGGCGCCGTTCCGTCCGTACCATTCCAGCTACATCCCCGGCTGCACGCGATGGGAACAGCGGTGGGACTGGGGCAACGGCTGCCTGGGCGACATGGGCAGCCACTTGATCGACCTGCCGTTCTGGGCACTAGGGCTGCGCGACCCGCTCAGCGCCGAGGCCCAGGGGGATCCTCGCAGCGAGGAGAGCTATCCGAATTGGCTCACCGCCCAGTGGGAGCATCCGGCCGTCGGCGACCGCCCCCCCGTCACGCTGAAATGGTACGACGGCGTCAAGCGGCCGCCGTCGCCTCCGGGCCACGACCTCGAAAAATGGGGTATCGGCGTGCTGTTCATCGGAGACAAGGGTCAGCTTCTGGCCGACTATGGCAAGCGGATTCTGTTGCCCGAAGAGCAGTACAAAGACTACCAGCCGCCGGAGCAGACCATCGCGCCGTCGGCAGGACACTACCAGGAATGGATCAACGGTGCCAAGACCGGCTCGCCCACCCTGTGCAACTTCGACTACTCCGGCAAGCTGATCGAGGCCAACCTGTTGGCCGCCGTCGCGTTCCGGGTGGACCAGAAACTGGAGTGGGACGCCAAGAACCTGAAGGCGAAGAATTGCCCCGCGGCCGATGCGTTCGTCCGCCGCGAGTACCGGCAGGGTTGGGTGCTGGACGGGTGATGCCGTGCGGCTTTCGGCAACCGTTCACCGGGGATTGTCCCGGCCCTCGCGGCACAGCGGAAGGGGCTGCGCAGGTCGGATCGGGGGGGCCATACGGCCTTTTCCCTGTTTCGGCTATTCCGTTTCCGGGTGCAGAACTGCCTGGCGCGTGGGTGAACCCGGATGCAAAGTGGGGTAAGCATCCTGCTTGCCATGGGTGTCACTCCCGCAAAACGCACGCTGGAAGCTTACCCCACGGCAACCCCAAAACCAAGGCTTGACAAAGCGCTAGCCTGCACGGCAACGCACAATCTGGACTAGCTGCGACGACGCCTGCGACGGAGTAGCAGTCCAAGCCCGCCGACGGTCAACAACAGGAGCGTGGACGGCTCGGGGACGAGGCGGAAGCCGTAGGTTTGCCCGGAAACGCCGGCCAACCACACGAAATTGCCGTCGATCGCGGCGCCGAAGATGCGGCCAATTTCATCGGGATCGAAAACGGCCGCCGGGGTGGTGGAAACCAACGAGGTATCGGTTGCCAAGTGGTAGATATAGACCTGCCCGGATGGAGCAACCGCTCCCGTGTACGAGTCGAAGACAAAGACTCGATTCCCTTCGCGGATCGTCTGGTACTGTCGGCCGTTGAAAGTCACAGCTCCCATATCGAACGTCTGACCGATGGCGGCGTCGATGGCGTACATCTGCGCCGTGTTCCCGACGGCATTCTCGGCCGGCCCGCCACCGTCAACGGCGTACAGGTATCCGCTTTCATGCCAATCCAGCCCGCGCACACGTCCGGCTATGCCCGAAGTAGACCAGATCTGGGTCAAGGCGCCTGTGCCCGGATCGACGGAAAACGCACGAATCTGATCGCCCTCCGCCGTAGATGATCCATAGATGTACGTTCCGTCGGTTACGATGGTTTCAAGCTTGTCCTCGTTCGTCACCGTGACTTGGGAGAACGTGGACCAGGGAGTCGCCGTGTTGCTCACCTGGGTACGGTACATCCCGCCTTCATTTCCGCTGAAGTAGACGTAATCGCCCACGCGAACGGCCGACTTGGCCGTGGCTGTTGGACTGGTGGACAATTCGTTGATCACAGTCCCGTCGCGCGATTGTTCGTAGGGCCCGTAGCTGATCCTTGCACCGATCACATTCCCAGCGACGACACTGTCGTTCAGATAGTACGCGCTTTGCGTACCGGTGCCGACAACAATCGGTCCCCACTTGTACTCCAACTGTAGTATCTCTGCCGAGGCTCCACCGGCGAGGCCGAGTAAGACTATTCCCACCAGAAGAAATCGGATCCGGAACATCGGGTCACCTCATCGCGTGTCGGCATACCAAAGATGGTCAACTTCTTGCGCATCCGGCAGCAACACCCAATCCAAAAGGATGAGCAGCCACCGACTGCAGAGCGGACTCCAATTGGCTAGTCTAGTACCAGTCTCTGAAAATTGCAAGCCTCTGGGAAAGAATTTCCGTGTAGCCACTTGGCGCTAGATCACATAGACCCATTGTGGGGTCTTGGGCTTCATCATCCACCAGCAACCATCTCCGCGGCGAGCGGGGCAACTCGCAGGGCCTATTGCAGACCAGGACGCGAGAATTGGGACAATTCCTGTGAATAGCCACCTCAAGCATGGCCTCAGGTGTTTCGCCAGACGTACTGTCATGGACCTGCTGCCGGCCGATGGCAAGAAACTGGGGGGCACCTGTTTGCCACAAAGGTTCTTGTCGCTGTGCGTTCTCCGTGGCACAATAGACACTTGGCGCGTGGGCCTTAACGCCTTCGTGCCTGCAAGTGTGCCAGTCAGCCGTGCCCGTCGAAGGGCCACGGTTTTCGACCCACCCGTAATTCCAAACCTACCGGAGAAGCCATTATGAGTACCGAACTCAGCCGCCGCCAGTTTCTCGACCAATCGAAACGGACCACCCTTGGCCTTGCCGCCGGCGTGACCATTCTGCGCACGGCGCAGTCGGTCCGCGCAGCCCCGGCAAACGAGAAGCTCATCCTCGCGGCAGTTGGCACGGGCGGCCGCGGGGGCCATCTGGCAAAGGGTTTCGTCGAGCGAGGCGATTGCCACTACGCCTACTTTGCCGACGTCGACATCAAGAAAGCCGGTGCTCGCGCGGACGGCTTCGGCGAAGCACAGGGCGGTGCTAATCCAAAGCCGATTCAGGACTTCCGCGAGGCGCTCGACGATAAGACGGTTGACGCGATCATCTCGGCAACGCCCGACCACTGGCACGCGCTGTCGACCGTGTGGGCGTGTCAGGCAGGCAAGGATGTGTACGTGGAGAAGCCGGCCAGCCAGAGTGCATGGGAAGGGCGCAAAATGGTCGAGGCGGCCCGGAAGTACAACCGCGTTGTCCAACTCGGCACGCAGAACCGCTCTGCGCCGTACAACATGGCCGCCCGCAAGTTTATCGAGGACGGCGGCATGGGCAACATCCACATGTGCCGTATTTACAATCAGAAGCTCTGGGGCAACCGCCCCGCCGTGCCCGACAGTGACCCGCCGGAGGGCTTGAACTGGGATTACTGGAACGGCCCTGCGCCGGAGCAGCGCTACAATGCGACGCTCCACCGCGGCTGGCATCATTTCTGGCGGTACTCAGGCGGTGACATTGCCAACGACGCCAGCCACCAGATCGACCTGGCCCGGTGGCTCTGCGGCGTTACGTATCCGAAGCAGGTGTGCAGCATGGGCGGACGTTATGCGTCCGAGGGCGCGCTTGAGACGCCGGACTCGCAGTTTGCCATCTACGAGTTCGACAACATGGTGGTCAGCTTCGAGTTGACCCTGTACACGCCTTACATGCTCAAGACCGATGGCGTTATCCGCGATACGGACATGTTCCCGTATTGGCCGCAGAACGCCACGCGGATCGAGTTGTACGGCACCGACGGCGTCATGTACGTGGGCCGGCACGGGGGTGGGTGGCAGTACTACATCCGCCCGAAGGACCGCCAGCCCGTCGTACGTGAGCAGATGTACGGCAGGTTCCCCGATCCGGAGCACAAAGAGGACTTCGTCAAGTGCGTGCGCGATCGCAGCCGTCCGACCGCCGACATTGAGGAAGGGCACCTTTCTGCATTGCTGATCCACTACGCGAATATCAGCTACCGGCTGGGCGGCGAGCGGCTAGTCATCGATCCGAAGACCGAACATGTCGTCGGCAACGACGAGGCTATGAAACTGTTCCGCCGCGAGTACCGCGCTCCATACGTCATCGAGGATGAGGTGTAGTGTTCCGGCTTCCTGAGTACGCCCTCTCACAACGCACCCGGCGGGCCATTCTCGGCCGAATGGCCCGCTGGGCGGCGGGACTGGGTTTCGCCGTACTGGGTCTGGTCAGCGCGCTGTGGTCGGTTGCGACGGCCCGGTTTCTGGTGCCGAACGTCACAACGCAGCCGGCCAGCCGGTTCAAGGCGGGCCTTCCAAGCCGGTACCCGCCGGGTCACGTGGAACAGCGGTACCGGGAACAGTACGGGGTGTGGATTGTCCACGGCGAATACCAGGGGCAGCAGCAGCTATTTGCGCTGTCGACGGTTTGTACCCACCTGGGCTGCATTACGATGTGGCAGGAAAGCGAGCGGCGACTGAAGTGCCCGTGTCACGGCAGCAGCTTCCACCCGAACGGCATCAACTTCGAGGGTCCTGCGCCCCGCCCCCTGCCCCGCTATGCCATCCGCATTGCCGACGACGGGCAGATCGAAGTGGACCGCAGCCGGACGTTCCGCCAGGAACTCGGCCAGTGGGATGACCCGGCCAGCTACATCTGAAGGCGGGTGAACGCATATGCCGCTTCTGAACCGTATCCGCCGCTCGCAAGTGTGGAAGAGCATCTTCCGCCACCCGCCACCGGTGGATCGGCCGAACCGGGTCAAGGTGATCCTCGCCAACCTGATCCTGCATCTGCATCCGGTGGCAATTCCGAAGCACGCATTGCGGTTCCGGTTCACCTGGTGCATGGGCGGAATCACCTTCTTCCTGTTCCTCGTCGAAGTGGTTACCGGCGTGCTCCTGATGTTCTACTACCGGCCCACGATCGAATGGGCCTACAACGACATGCTGGCCCTGCGCGACGTCGTGTCGTTCGGGGTGCTGCGCGAGGTGCACCGCTGGGGCGCCCATGCCATGGTCATTACGGTCATGCTACACATGCTGCGGGTGTTTCTGACGGGCAGTTACAAGGCGCCCCGCGAGTTCAACTGGGTCGTTGGCGTGCTGCTGCTGGTGCTGACGCTGCTTCTCTCATTCACGGGGTATCTGCTGCCATGGGACCAGCTTTCGATGTGGGCGGTGACCGTGGGTTCGAACATGGTCGGCGCTGCGCCGTTGGTCGGCCATGAGGGACCGGGCAGCCATCTGTTGCAGGCGGGCGAATCCGGACTGATTACCAGCGAGGCGGACGTCCGGTACGTGCTCCTCGGTGCGAAGTCGGTCGGCGAGGAAACCCTCAACCGCTTTTACGTATTGCATTGCGTGGCGCTGCCCCTGCTGGCCGCGTTTCTCATGGCCGTCCATTTCTGGCGAATCCGCAAGGACGGCGGCATCAGTGGACCGCTGTGACCGGAGCCCCACCATGACGCACGAGATTGCCGAGCACCTGGAGGCGGTCGCCCCGCTGCTGGCGGTCTTCCACGGCGTGTGCGCGGTGCTGAACTTCGGCGCAAGCTGGCACGCATGGCGCCGCGGGCAACGTCCTGGCCGGGCAATTGCGTGGCTGGTCGCCGCGGTGGTGTTCCTCGTCCTGGCCGGCTGTTCGCTGGCAGGCCGTCCGCCACAAATGCCGGGAATCGCCAAAACGGCCATCGACGCCGTCCTGGGACCGGGAACCCTTTTCCTGGGGGCATGCGCGCTGCTGGCAATCCTGTACCCGGCCCGGCGATGGCTGGCGGCGCCCCCGGTCGCGATGGGTGCGCTCGACGCGGCGCTGCTGCTGTTCGGCCTCTCGCTGGCCGACCCGGTCTTCGCGTCCATCGTCGCCCGGCCCGATCACGTACCCATCGTCGCCATGGTATTCCTGCTGGGCTTCTGCACGTGGGCCGCAGTATATCAGGCGGTGGAGAACGACCGGCGCATGGCTGCGGATGATTGGCCGGTCGAGAAGACGTACTCCGACAAGGTGCTCGTCTGGCCGGACCTGGTGACCATCGAACTGATCGCCTTGCTGTTGACCAGCGCACTGTTGATCGCCTGGTCGCTCCTGCTGGCCGCGCCGCTGGAAGAGCCGGCCAACCCGGCGGTAACGCCCAATCCATCGAAGGCGCCCTGGTACTTCCTGGGGCTTCAGGAACTGCTGGTCTACGCCGACGCCTGGTACGTGGGCTTTGTCGTGCCGTGCCTGATCATCCTCGGGCTGATGGCCATTCCTTACCTGGACGTGAATCCGAAGGGCAGCGGCTATTACACGATCGGCCAGCGGCGCAAGGAATACGTTGTGTTCCTGTTCGGCTTCCTGATTCTCTGGATCCTGCCGATCCTCGTCGGCACGTTTATGCGCGGGCCGGACTGGGGGTTCTACGGGCTGTACGAACCCCGGGACTCACAAGAGGTTGCGGTGCAAACGAACGTGACGCTTTCGGAAGTCTTCTGGGGCCGCTGGCTGAACAGGCCACTGCCGCAGGTCGACCGTCAAGCCAGAGCCTGGCTGCGAACGGCGCAAGTGGTCTGGCGCGAGCTTCCCGGCGTGGTGTTTGTGGTTGTCTACTTTGCCGCACTTCCACCGCTGCTGGGGCGGACCTGGCTGAAATCCGCCCGGTGCGCCATGGGGCGGTGCCGCTATTGGGTGACGGCATTGCTTCTGCTGCTGATGCTGACTCTGCCGCTGAAGATGATCCTGCGATGGGCCTTCAGCCTCAATTATCTTGTCAGCATTCCGGAACTGCAACTGAACTTCTGATTCGACAAGGTCGGAGCGAAACACGTGGGCTTTTCAGGGCCCCTGTTGCTGGAAGTGTACCACAACCGGAAAGCGCCCATGGAACCGCTCCGGTGTACCCGGGTAGCAGTGGGCCGGACGCGCGGCTCGTCAACCAGGGCGTCCGCGTCACCCTAATGCCGGCGCACGAACCGGGCAGGTGAAGCCGGCGGAGCGAACACGTCGGGCCTGACCCCAATGCCACTTGCCTTGTAGCGGCACGGCGCAAGCCGTCCGGTTCTCTGAATGGCCAGCTACCCTGCCCCGGCATCACTCCACCACCCCCCGGCAACCGCAGCTTGGGCAGGTGAAAACGTAGCATCCCTGCTCTTCGCTCCACACCACGTTCTCCTCACCGAACAGTCGTTCGCAATGCCCGCACTGATATTCAGCCGCCGGCTCCAGGAACTCGTCGTACATGAAAGCGTCCAGCGGATCGAAAGGGCCGATGAAGCTCATGGTGTTCCTCTCAGTAACGGGATGAAGGACATAATGGCTGCCGAAGCACGAGTAATGGCAACCGTTCACAAGGGGGACCCAATTTTCGCGGCTTAGAAAGCGTTTCGTCCAATAAGCCACCGTTTCCGCCGCGAAAATGGGACTGTCCCCTTCGCAAACAGCGAGAAAACTGCCACTGCCGCCCCGTGAACAGGTACGTTGCGGGAAAGGAAAAGGGCGCCGGCGTGGAAAACGTGTTGGCGTCTCGCAAATGCCTGCCCGAATCGGGTTAGATCGACGTAGATACTGCACGCCAGTACGTGCTCCCATCGAGCGATGCTTAAGCACAGGAAATTGCTGCTGAGGAGCAGAGGGCAGCACAAGTTGCGGCAAGTGAGACGCCCGGGACAAGTCACAGTGCCGAGCCGATGCCGGTGGTAGTTGCACCATCGACACGAAACCGTTACCATGAACCTCTATGCTGGGGGCCTGGGCGCCCCTGAACCCTCATGTGTAGCCAGCCCAAACAGCTATTGAGGGCGGCCTGATCCGACGCAACTACCCGGGGATCACCATGAACCACGTGTTGTCCGTTAGCGACGGAATGCGAATTGAGAACTCAGTCGCGTGTCCCCGCCGGCGAGCGGGCATTCGCTCCTCCGGTCCTCAATGGAAACGCTTGGCGATGCCATCCACGAAATGGAGGTTCATTACCCTACCACGAAAACCCAAGAACTCGGCGAGAATTACGTAGCGGACACCTGTTTTCAAGGAGTATCACCCTATGATAGAGGTTATTTTGATCGTAGGCATCATCCTCGCGGTGCTGGATGCCGTAACTGAAACACTACGTCGCTAACCCGCCCCCCCGCCGGCGCAGTGCTGCTGGGAGGGGGTTGTCGTTATGCAGGAAGTCAGGCCGGGTGGCCCGATCGTTGCGATCGTTGTGACCGAGAGATCAGGTAGTCCTCATACATGGTCGTCGGAGAGTACTCCTCTTCGGTCTTCTGATCAGGGTAAAGTAAAGACTCCCGCCCCGTTAAACGTCTCTACGTCAAGGGGAAGACGTCGGGGGCGAACTGATACGACGAACAGACCCAGACCCACTGACGGCACTGCCTAGTGAGTTGCAGTTCGTGTACTGGATCGCACAGAAGAGCAACTTCCACAGCTACGTCTGACTGCCTCACGATCGCCAGCCAGTACGATGTGCCTTTGACCCGTGCTACCGCCTCCTCGTTCGATGTGAGCACAAATGGCTCTCCGACACGATCAATGGACTTCACTTCCACGAACACGTCCTCTCCCTTCGGGTCCGAGCCTTCCACGTCGTACCCGAGGTTTTGCCCACTCACGTCCTTTACAGACCATCCACGCGCAGTGAGGATGCTCACCACGTGCTGTTCGGCCTTTCGCCATCTCTTAACGCTAAGCGCTGGCTGGCCACTCGCCGGCATGCACCATTCGCCACTGCCAACCCTGGCCGCTTCGAGAGGAGCCCTGCCAGCCGCTCTGTGTGATTCAGCGGAGTGCTGACCGGACAGCAGCAGATCGGCAGCCTGCTGGCCACTGACTGCTGAAATCAGCCGGAACATCGCCGCAATTATCGCTCCACGCTCGACCACCATGTCCACGAAGTCCTGGTCGAGTGAGCGCTTTCTCTCTCGCGCCTCTGCCAATGACAGCACCTTCCCGTCTACCGCCCAAAGCCGCCATTCAGACCTTATCTTCGGTGCATCAAGTTGCCCGGTCCCATGCAGGCGTGCGAGATGAGCAACCACGTCCGCCGCACCGTTTAGGCTCGGTGCAGTGGTCGCCAACGGCCTCATTACATGCTCAGTGGATGCCTCCCTCGCACCGAGGTGTCGCAGGAGTGGAACTAGGCCTTCAATTCCCTCCAGGTGCCGAGGGATCGGAATACAACCAGTCACCCTCATAAACTTCCCAAAATCCACCGGGTTGATCCACGGCGGTCGAATAACAACGTCCTGCACGTGGTGTCGTGCTTGCTGCTTCAGGGCGTCGAGTAACTTGGTGCGGAACCCCTGGCGCTGAAACATCGCTGCACGCGGATCGGATACGGGCATGAGGGCGCTCAGCGTCCGCAACGAGCCATCGGTGTCAGGCTGATCGAGACATTCGGCCAACATCATAAGGATCATCTTGGCAAACCCACGGATGGCGTTAGCCGTACGATCATCCACTATGACCCGTGTTCTCGACGGATCAGTGCTGATGTCCCCGTGTATCTTCACGCCCAGTCCAGTCGGTTCCAGAGTGGGCAAGAAGGCATGCACAACTGCTTCGCGTTCGCTCAGGCGTACGATGCCCGAGGTATCACGGGCAAAGGCGATGGCGATTTCATCGTCATTTACAACGTGCCAATTGGTAGCGCCATCCGGGCCTGCTATGCGGATAGACTGCTTGCCACCACCCAATGCGGTGCGGCGAACTGATATGACTGCTTCCGTGCCCGTCCGAAGCTCGACCTGTCGCACGGAGCGCAAGAAGAGGAGGGAGGTGGAATCGAATTCTGCGAATTCCTGCTCAATGCCACGTGCAATTAAGTCGTCAAACACGAAGACCGTGCGTAGACCTTCACTCAGCAGACGATCTACTACGGGTGCAAAGGCCACCTCGTCTGCTTCCTGCATCGGGTGAGGGATTCTGATGAGCGGAATACGCACGGCACCGGGGACTACGGACCGTGTGCGTTCACGTGAGAATGTCGTTCGAAGATCACCGCTAACCAAATGGACTGTCTGAGCAAATCCTACGACCGACTTAAACCCAATGCCCCTGTACCCGATGCTGTTGCCACGCGATTTGGTGGATGCTGCACTTCGGCAGAGGCTTTCGAAATCCGCATGGCTGAAAGGGCGTCCATCATTGGCGACAAGCAGGGTGTCCCGTGTGCGCTCAATCACGAAACGTGCTGCGCCAGCATCGTCTGCATTCTGCAACAGTTCAACAAATGATCGAGAGTCGTAGCTCTCGGCGATGTACTGCTCCAATCCAGCGAGATCGGAAAGCAGCGCCGGCGAGCGTTGAGCTTCATCGAGCAATCGCTGACGGACCTCTTCCAGCATCTGTGTTCCCATCAAGCTTTCTTCGGGTAGACTCGAACGCGTGCCACAGTGGCGATCGGAAGATTAATCGACAATTCGAAAGTCTCAATGCCGAAGAAGTCTTCTGAAGTAAAGTAATTCGAAGCGGTTCCGATGACGCGAGAGGTGGCATCGTAGGCTGCCACAACCAGTTCGGTGTCCTGGTTCAGTTCAGTGCCGTTTCGAGGGTGTAACTCGCCTCTTACTGTTAAGAAACCACGCTCGACAAAAGCCGAGAGACCCTCAAGCTGGACTCCGAGCCTTTCTTCGAATAGTTCAAGCCGCTCAATTCGATCAGTTACGTCCATCACATCATCTGTCATGCTGGCCTCCTCGGGGGCAAAAAGGCTACGTCCACGTTTTCCATCTCTTCCACACTCAAGCTGAAGTACAGGAAGACGCTTTTCGGAAAACGATTAAGTCTAGTGGTCTGTCGTTCCTGCGTGCCGCTAATCACGCGATGCTAAATCCATAAAGTTCTGCCCCGTGTCTTGTCGTAGCAGTGATGCCGTCATGCGTCGGAGTCGTCAGGAGTATCGAGGTGTTCTTGGAATTCGTCTGTGCCTTCGGTGAAAAAGACCTTTGTTGATGTGCCGCATACTGCGCATTCCATTGTCTGGTAGACACGACCGTCGGGTCCACGTTCTTTCGCTGCAACGCCCGGCGCTTTGTGAGGTCTAAGCGTACCGCAAGTGGGGCATGAAATGATTACGGTTGCCATTGAAATGTCCTCATGCTTCCAGTTGTCAACGATCACTCATTCGTGCGCCAAATCTGCGTTAAGGTGCCTCGGCCCATCAGTTAAGGATTCAATCGAGATGATAGACTAACTGATAGGGGTCGCCATCGAATGTGACGTCGCACACCAATCTACGCTGTCCATCGTCGCCGCCGCGGCCGCGATATTCGCAGAGTTGCAAATCAGCGCATTCAGATAATGCAGCAATGAGCCTATCAAGGCGAAGGTATTCGTTACCGGATTTGTATTCGACGTGCAATTGTTTCACTGTGACCGCAGCGATCGCAGCCGTTCGTTCAGAATAAGCGAAGTCGGCGTCACCGTTAACGTTGGCCGCCTTGATCGCGATGCGAAGGGCGTCGTAGGGAGTTGGTGCCATGAATAGTTCGGTGGTCAGGAGGTAGCCGGTCACGGGCTCGGGGCACGCGGAGTACCCCAGCAGAACGACAAACGTGTGTATTGTAACGCGCGGGAACCGGACTCGTAAAGTCCCCGGGAAGGCCCGATTCCCGGAAAACCCAAGCAGGACTACTGGTTCTCACTTATAGTCATCGCAAAAAAGGATTGCAAGGGGCTGCTGCGATTCAGGCATAAGCATCCGGCCCGCCGAGCCCCAGCCCCGGCCTCCGGGAGGCGTCGAGCCGGCGCCGCTGCTCGCGACGACGGAGCCTCCTGCCGCAAGCGACGGGCCTGCGCCAACGCCCGACGGCGCGCCTTGCCCTCCAGACTCAGCGTCAACTCCGTGTGTTCCAGCAGGCTGAAGAACGCGAAGTAGTTCTGACGATACATGATCACCCGGTCGCCGTCGGGCAACAGCCGCCGAGTCGTCTGGGGCGTGCGGCGGTCCAGCTCGGCGTGCCCTTGCTTCAATAGGTGCAACTGCAGCATGCTGTAGGTCCAAAACGCGGGGCAGGGGTGCAGGCAGAAAAGGGCAAGCATGCCCGTTCCCTTCCGCCTGGCCCCCTTTGACTCGCCAGTTCCTCCTGACTAGACTCACGCTATGTGGGACAAGCATTGTGCTATCACTTGACCCCAACTCCCCCCTTGAGGAAAACGACCACCTGTCACTTCACGCCGAAGGAGAAATACAGTGTATTCGACATACCGCTTGAATGCCAACGAACTGTCCGGCGACTTTGTAAAAGCTGTCAAAACTACCTATGGCAAACGGAAAATTGAAATCATCATTCGAGAAATCGAGGATGAAACTGGGATCGAAAAGGTGCCAGGAACGGAGAAAGAGACAAGGCTTTTCGCATCTCGCAGCCGATGCGGCAAGTCTCTTGGACCAAGTGCTTCGCCGCGGGAGGGAGAAGCGTGAGAGGGGGAATGGAGACGAGGTGAGGGACGGTGGAGGCGAAAGGGCGGGCGGATTGGCAAGCATCGCCCGACATCGCCTCCGCCCCGCGCCCATATTCCTGCCAGTACGCCTCGGCCTCACGCTGGCGCTCCTCGCTCGCGCCACTTGGTTGCTCAGCCGCCGCCTCCGGATCGAATTGCATCGTACCTCCGATTGCTGGTGCGGGTGGAAGAAACCGCAACCACCTTTGGACGGTGTCATTCTCAAGTACCAAGTCTATATGCTCCATGCGTGAATTCACCCCGGGGGAGAGACTCGTTTGGTGAATACTCTCGTTGAGAAACGCATTATGGTCCCTTGGGCACATTATTCCAGGCGCGTCTAAGATCAAACAAGTGCGTGTCCACAAACCATAACGTGGCCGCTTCCCGTCCAAGTGTGAGGTCGATCGTGGACGACGTGGGGTCCGCCAACGCGGCCTCGACCTTTGCCAGAGCATCTGGCACCCTCTTGACGAACTCTTTGTATTTTGCGGCACACACGGGACATAAGGCCAAGTACAACGCGCAGTGCTCTTTCATGGCCTTATCCGTAACCTCTACTGCCTCGAAGTAATACTTTCCATCCCGTTTCTTAAATGGCATGGTATCCGCGCATATCTGGCACACCATCTGGCCGTCCTCATTGGTATACTGATTGCGTAGCCACGTGGCTGTCTCTGAATCTGGAGCCGTCACGCGGCTAGTGTGGGGGTTTCTTTTGTACTCTTTCGTCGGTGCCACCCCGACTTGGTCATCTATCTTCTTTCCCCTACGCTCTTCATTGACAACAGGTTTTACGGGCCTCGTTGGTTTTGTATTCTGACTGGCTATAAGTGTATTCCGCCACTCAACAAAGGCCTCACGGTGTGACTTCAGAAACTTGATCGCGTCAAGTTCAACGCCAAGGTTCTTAGCCATTTGCTCCTGTTTCTCGGTCTCGTCCTGGTCCTGCTCGCGTGTGTTTGTAATGCCAAGTCGCTCAATAATCTCATTCTGGCGTTCAAATGACTCAGGCAGATCAGCAACATCACGCTCGCTAGGTCGACCCAGTACGAGGTCACGATTGGGTAACCACGCTACTGCTTGGAGTGTCTTGAGAAAGTGAGCGGGGAAGGGCGTTACTCTGTCGCCGTTGTTAAACCATTCGTGTCGTCCAGCCCAAAAGGCATCGCCGTGTCGTACCTTCAGGTGATCCAACAGGAACTTCCAAACAGTATGCGCCATTTCTATCGCAACGTTGTCGGTTGAATGCCGCTCAATGTACTCAAGTGCTTCAGTGAGACCATCAATG
The DNA here is from genome assembly GCA_034005525.1 of Thermoguttaceae bacterium. GTDB lineage: Bacteria > Planctomycetota > Planctomycetia > Pirellulales > Thermoguttaceae > PWXP01. The sequence continues at coordinate 19,804 of JAVEUP010000118.1, forward strand.
TCACGATCCAGACTCTTTTCCTCCTTGTTCGAACGCTTGCCGTTCCGCAGCTTATCCTTCTCGTGTTTGCTGAACTGAGGATCGTATTCTCGAATCCGGGGCAGAGAGGCTATCTCGAGTAGCTTAATGTCAGGCGGCTGGAGTAGCTCAATGCAACCTTCGGCAACAAACCATGCGTCCTCGTTCGCAGTGAAGTAACAACCAAGCTCTTCAGTATACACGTAGACCTCTGTAGGCCGCCGGAGTGAGCGCTCATCAGTAACGGCATTTCTCGCAAGAATGAAACGAGTCTTCTTCGCCCTGTTAACAATCCGCTTGTGTTTGTCGAGAGAATCCGTGCGGAGTGCCTCATGTATTGCACGAATGTGCAATGCGTACTGCGTCTCATCTAGGTTGGCGGGAGACAACGTGTGGTCGTATTTGGGAAGGACCGAGGCGATGACCTCATCGACCGGATCGGGAGTATAGAGCCCTAGCGCTTTGAGAAACTCTTGTGCTTGCTCGTCTGCGGCGATCGTCGCACGAACAAACGGCACCTGCAACTCGCAAGATCCGGGCAGGTAGGCAGTAGGAGTGCCGTCGGGCTTGAAAGGTGCAACATGGCGACCATCCTCCAGGCGAAGAATAGGAACGCTTCGCAGACGGGGTTCGCTGCGCGCTCCGGGGGATGACTTCCACAGATCCTTATGGTCGAGCAGGTAAGCGTAGAAACGAGTCATCCACTCATCTGACTGCTGTTCAATGAAAGCCGCTGAAGGCCGAGCCAACGCACCGGCCAAGGTGTCAGGTGTAAACTCCGGAACGGCAAGCGACTCGCGCAGGTACCTTCGCAGCTCCGGATGGAGATTCTGAGTGATCTTACGCGAAAGCCAACGCAGGGGGCCTTGCGATTGCAGCAGCATGGTAAGCTGCGTCGGAGCCAAGAGGGCGCGCGAGTCACCACCGCGAGCCAGGATCGCCTCATCGGCCCTGATGGGGTCGCCGTCGTCGCCGGGCAAAAACGCCTCAGCTTGCAAGGCTTCTTTCAACCGGTCAAACAGAGGGCGGAACATACTGCCTTCCGGAAACGCTTCTCGCTGGATTGGAAGGATTTCGAATAACTCAGGGGACAAGTAACCTTCGCGGCGAAACACCCTGAGAGCCTTGACCAGGAGTTCGCCAGTTTCCTTCACTAAATGGGCGTTCCAATCAACGCCCTCCGGGATATGGTCTCGTGTGGGTTTTGTCTGGTACGGTCCTTGGATCAAGAACCCAAGGCGTGTCATCTTTGCCGTCGGGAAGAAGACGACCAATGGAGACTCGTCGAGCCGAACGATCTTGAATTGGGGAGGAGGATCGTTCTGTTCATCTTGGCTTCGAACGTCGCTCTGTACCTCTTCAATCCGAAATGCGGCCTCTACCGGCGGAGGGTCGGGCTTGTCCTGATCCTCCTGTTCAGGCATCTCAACTGGGCGGCGGAACACAAGCCATTGCTCTTCCGAATCCTCACCGTTATGTTGTCCAAGTAAAGAAATGCGATCGGCATCGCCGTGAAATGGCTCGGACTCTCGGAGATACGTCCCGGTGGTCTTCCCGACGACCTCCCACTCGATTTCGCGAATATGGCGCAAGAAGAGCAGTGTTCGAAGCTCGAGTTGTTGCAGGTGAGCAGCTATCTCAGCGAACGCAGCTTCCTTGGAAAGCTCGTTGTGGTCGAAGGGAAATCGAAACAATGTCGTCCACGGAGGAGCCACCTTCTCCTCCGTAATGCCATGTGCTTGCACGCAATTCGTGATAGAGAAGTGTTCGTCTCCCGAATGGATTTCGGGGGTGCTGGTGATAGCATATACCGACTTAAACCCGATTCCGAACCGTCCGATTGCAGTAAGATCGTCTTTCTTCGTCCCCTTTCCTACGCTGCATACGCCGCGTACGTCGGCCTCATCGAACAGACGTGTACCGTTGTGCAGAACTTCCAGCCGGTCGTCAAACAAGAGAAAGGCGACCTTCTTGGCCTCTACATCTTCTGCGTTCTGGAGGAGTTCCAAAATGAAGTGCGTGCGGTCCGCGTACAGTCCTGCTAGCACGTCTTTGACTTGGGACGGAAGATCTTCGAGGATATCCCTGTTAAGCCCTTGATAATCGCTTGGCATCAAGTCACCCCTTCACAATGCAAATGGTACCGTACGCAACCATCTGGGCGGTTATGTCGGCTTGGGTAATGGCCTCGTTCAATTCATCGGTGCGCCGCTGCAACTCGGCTTCCAGGTTCCTGACCTGGTATTCACGCATGCGGCGAATATTGTCGTTCGTCGCCTTGTCTACATTCTCACTCGCCACTGCCATCCGTGCCGCATAGCTCTTGCCCAGGCTTTCACGCCGGTATTCGACCAATTGGCTGACATCGTCGCGATGCTGCGTCCTGGCGCTGTCCCACAGGGAGTAGTGTATCGTGTCCAGGTCGTTCAGTATGGAGTCCGATGGCGCCGCAACCTCGGCGCTCTCCATCGGCTCGGCGACTTCCAGTAGGTCCATCAGGCTATCGGTCACACCGCCGTCCGTACTGACCGCTTGAAATCTCAGGTCTTCGCGCAGTCCCCGTACCTGCCACTGGTAGATGGCAAACGGGTATTCACCGGGCGTCAAATCACTGCGTTGCACCTTGCATGCCGTTACCAAGGGCTTGCTTTCGGCCAGCCCATAGGATGCCTGGCGGACCAGCGGATGCAACGGGTTAATCAGGATTACGTCCGCCGCATCGGCAGCACCCTGAGGGTCAAATGTGATTGTTAAGTGCTGATCGCCGCCCTTAAGCCATTTTTCCCAGGATCGGAACACGGGCGACCGGTCGCGAGGCAATTTTTGGAAGTCTTCCAGTAGACGTTTGCGGGCATCCAGGGAGAGGCGCAGCGTCTTCAAGAGTTTTTCTCCCAAGATGTACTCCTGCCTTTCTCCACACCTGCGCACGAGATACCTGGCCACCATGTTCTGCAGTGCCGTGGGCGATAACCAGTAGCTGGCCGCGTCTTGCACCGCTTGCTCGCTTTGGTCCGGGGGTATATTCAGCCCCAAAAGCTCTCTCTGCTTCTCCTCCAGCGCCTCTTGCTCCTGAAGTAAGCGAATCTTGTTATCAGCCAGTTGCTGGAGCCTCTCGCGCTGCTGTTCCGGCGTGAGGGACACGTCTTCAGCAATAATGCGAAGCTCCTTGGTTATTTCGCCGAGTATCTCCTCATTGCCGCCAACCTCGTGCTCAAACACACCAATCCGCAATAGACAACGGTCGTAGATATCGGCATCGACCGTTCCGGGCGTAATCAGGTTGAAAATGGACACCTGAGGACTCTTTTGGCCCCGCCGGTCAATACGCCCGATCCGCTGCTCAATACGCATCGGGTTCCAGGGGAGGTCATAGTTGACCATACAGTCGCAGAACTCGTAGTCCAGACCCTCACAACCAACCTCCGAAAAGAGCAATATGTCAAGCGCCCGGTCATCCTCGCGAGCAAGCCGAAACCGATCCCGAAGGGCAACCCTATCCTCGTCGGCCGTTTCGCCGTGAACCATTCCAACCCGCAGTTGATGCTCCCGCAGTCTGTCGTGAAGATAGCGCAGCGTATGCCGGAATCCGCTGAATACCATAACCTTGTTGTTCGAGAGATTCTGCCTTTTATGAATAATCTCCACCAAGGCTCCCAGTTTCGGATCATCTTCAGGGAGCTTCTCCGCCGCCTGCAACACTTGCTTGATCTCAGCTTCGATCGGCTGTATGTCGGTATCGTCTATTGTCTCATAGGCATCGTCTGCTTCCGACCAGCTCATGTCGTCTATGTGCCGGGTAAGGATTTCATTGAGGAGCGGTGCAAGACCAGGTAGGCAACTTGCGGCCTGGCGCCGGATCGTCGTCATCATGAACTTGACGTTCGAGTGCCCTCGTATCTCAGAGAAGATGCGGGCCTGGATTGCCAGGATAGCATCGTGCAACGCCTTCTGTGGGGACGTGAAGTCGACCTGGACGGTATGGGGATCCCGCACGGTGAACTGGCCGATGTCGCGCCGCCGCGTTCTGTTGATGATTCCAGCAAATGTATGGAGCTGTTCCAGGGTTGTGATACAGGACACGCGTTCCTCGTCGGCGACATTCTCGGCACCAAGCGTATCGTACACGTATTGAAATCGTGGATCGCCCTGGAGGATGGAACGGCCCCACGAAGTTGACGCAGCTTCGGCCATTGCTTCGCGGGCCGCCAATTGCCAGTCTTCCTGCTTGGCTCGCACCGACGCGATGGCGCGATTGAGGAAAGGGTTTGGTGCTGCCATGTGCTCGAAGGCCTCCCGATCAATAATGAGATCGGGCCGCAGCACGTTAAGCAGCACATAAAGATCATTCGATCCGAGCTGTATCGGCGTTGCCGTAAGGAACACTACGGCCTCGGCATGCTCGCAGAAGAATCGTACTGCTTGATGAGCATTCGTATTGACATTGCGAATCGTATGGGCCTCGTCAACGATTATCAGATCAAATCGTGGTGGAGGATCGAGCGACAAGAGTCCACAGTGGCGCCGCCTTTGCTTGCTCGAGCCGTGCAGAATGTCTTCGGTGAACAGCGAATAGGGCAAGATCGTCTTTGCATGTCGCTCAGGCCATTCGCCATCCAAATCCATTTCCTGGACACAGAATCGCAGTGTTGGGCCATCGAGGTGGGTGAAGCGTTCGTCGAACCGTCGCAATTCACGTTCCCACTTGCGCTCCACTACCAGCGGCTTGGGGCAAATGATCAGAACTGACTGAATGTCGCCTCGTGCCTGAAGCTCGCGCAGAATCAATTCGGCCTCGATCGTCTTGCCTACACCGACCCCGTCGGCGATCAACAGGCGAGGCCTATCGGATCGAATGAACTTCAGGACTGGCCGGTATTGGTATGGCACATAGTCGATCTTGCCGGCGTTGAGCGAATAGAGGGTCGTCAAGCTCGGATGGCGTATTTGCAGGGAGCTAAGCCTCGCGTGAAACTCGGCAAGTGGCAGCATTTCAGGCCGTGGCGACGCTGGCGTAACAGCCTGAAGCTGAGAGGCATAGTAGGTTGCCACCTTGCCGTCATGAAAGACAGAATACCGGTCTTCCGGCTCGGCCGGTTCTACCTTGGTTACTGCCCCAGTCTGCTCCGGACGCGCTCGCAAGGCAACGATCTGACCGATCTGGAACTCGGTGTCAGATATCGCGGGACTGGCAGGTGGTGCCGCCTGGAGTGGAGGGGGGGCCGCAGGTTGCATTCGTGCGGCCTCGGTGATGAGTTCGCGTTTGGTTTCAGCGATAGCGTCAACGAACCCGTCGTCTGCCTCGATAAGCTTCGCGAACCGCTGGATCGTGTCGAGGTCGCGATAAACGTCATCCTTATGGATGCCGGCCAGTGATGCATGTGCCCAGCGATTGCGAACCGTTTGCATTTCCTTAAGATAGTTGCGGTCGCTTGGTTTCAGGTCGATGGCTTGTGATAGACGGAACCATTGTTGGTCAAACGTTCGCAACAAGGCGGCAACATCAAGGCCGTCGAGGTCTGTGATGCCATTCTGGTCGACGGCGCGTTGCTGCTGAAACGTCAGCGAAGGGACCACCATTTCGCTCCACCAATTGGCATTGAGCTTTGCCAGTCGGCTTCGCAGATAGGGGCACAACGCCTTGCCTATTTCCCGCAGCAGCACTGTCATCTTACCTTGCATCACTTGCACCTCAGCGAGTCGGATGGCTCAAATTAGGGGGCCGTAACGCGAACTGCCCAACAATTCTCACGATTTTACCCCATTCCCAGGGTAGGGAGTCAACCGGGGGTCTGAAGGAAGGGGGCAATTCGCGGGCGTTGGTAACGCGAAAGCCGCGCAACACGCCACCCGCGGCGATGATTCTTGGGAACTTGGGCGTCTCGTAACGCCGTCCGCAAGCGGATACGTCCATTGCGTGGTCACTGCAAAGGGCCGTGTAGTTGGACTCGCCGTTGTTTTCCCCCACGTCGCGGCGAAGATACGGTAGCGTGCCGTCAAGCGGGGTGCTGCCGCACGCGTTATGCTTCGGGTACGATGACGCTTGCCCGCGAGTGTGTCACTCCGGGACAACCCCATCTTCGCAGGGAAACGCAGTGTAGCCAAGAAACTGAACTGCACTTCGCGCGTGAGGGGGGTGCCCAAACAGGTCTGCGTGGTGTTGAGTGGCTTTCGGATGAAACCGACGCGATGGCGTCTCGAATTCCCGGTTTGAGGAGAACATAGATGGCAAGCGAATCGAGTCCACAATACGCGAGGGTAGAGCAACCTTTCGGCTGCCCGCCACCGATCGTTCACTGTCCAATTTGTGGTAATGCATCCATCGAAGAGGGACGCGGCGCTACGCCATGCTCGCATTTGGCTTTTATTTATGTCGAGGCAGGCGACGCGTTCGAGTACACCTCGGACGTTTTTCGAGAACGACTGTCGCAGTCTGACCTGGAATCTGTGGACCTGGAGACGTTCGAACAGATGCTGGCAGAGGCTGGTTATGGCAACAACTTGCTGGCGCTCGAAATCACCTATGGTGGCATGGCTTGCGGCCCGGCGTCGTCGACGGTCGTTTTTGGATTCGACTACAGCACTCTGCACGAACCAACCTAGACCGATCGCTTTGAAGAGGTTGTTATCCGTCATCTTCGTCGTCACAGTCGGCGCTACTACATGGGGGCTCCAGCAAGTCCTTTCAGGACTCGGATTGAGACACTGTGTGCTCCGAGAGCATCCAGTTGAAAC
>JAVEUP010000119.1:0-26289 GCA_034005525.1 Thermoguttaceae bacterium
GCCGTGCCCGCTTAGCTCATTGACCACGGCTCCATGCGGGGCGAGCCCGCAGGTGGCCCTGCGCTGCCACTGAACGTGCCAGAAAATCTTGCCGCACACCCCGCGGCGCGTACGGCACAAATGCATGGCAGTGCGCACTCCGCCATGGGCGGAGGAGAGGATCGGATGGGTGATAAGACGGTGTGCTGCCTTGCCCGCGAGGGTTCCAGGGGCGATGATGGAGGCAGGCTGTCCAGGGCCCGTGCGAAGATACACTCGGGGGAGTGGTGCCCGCCGGAAAGCAGTCGGCATTACATAGGTACGGTACGATGCATAGCAAGGCCGAGCGTCGCGCCATGGAGCGACTGCGCCAAGCCGGCGCAAGCGTGTTCATCACCCGGGGCGGTGCCGTGAAGGTGGAGTGCGATCTACGAGGCCAACCGCTGACCCGCGGGCACCTCGAAGCGCTGGCCGCCTTGGGCAACCTGGAGGAACTCGACCTGTACGGCGCTCGTATTGCCGACGATCTCCTGGCAGCGCTGCGTCTTCCCACGCTCAAGGGCCTCAACCTCAACTGTGCGGCGATCACGGAACGAGGTCTCAGCCGCATCCCTTCCCTTGCCTCGCTCGAGTTTCTCGAGCTGATGGAAACGGAGGCATCGGATGAGTGCCTGGAGGCCATCGTGCAGTGCCGGCAACTCGCGCGACTGCGGATTGACGGTACCGCGATATCACCAACCGGCGTGGCGCAACTTTGCGGGCGCCTGCCTTTGCGGGTGCTCTGGATCGATGGGCGGCAGGCGACGGGGCCATGCCTGGCCTCGCTGGCCACGGCCGGATCGCTCGATGAGTTGAACCTCGTGGGCGCGGATGTCACCGACCGGACGATGGGGCTGGTACCGGCTCTTCCTTCGCTCCGCCGGATCGGCCTGGTCCGCACAAGCGTCACCGACGGCGGGCTGGTCCACTTGCGCGCGGCTGGTAATCTCGAAGCCATTTGCCTTTCAAACAGCGAGCGGTTGACCGATACGGCGGTGGATCACCTGCAGGGATTCGGGCGGCTTCGTTCTCTGTGGCTCGTGGGCACCCGGATCACCGGGGCGGGGATGGCTCAACTCCGCACTTGGTATCCCCAGGCGACGATCGGTCCCGAGGAGAACAAAGGTGAGAAATGACTATTCCCCAAACGCCATTACCTCGACCAGGTGTCGGCCGGGGTTGGCGGAATTGTGGGTCTGGATGACGCGCAGGTAGCGGATCGGGCGGGCGGGGAAAAGGACCGTATAGCCGGCGGCGGTGGATGGCTCGCGGTTGTCGCGGCGGTCGGCCGCCAGGTGCCACGTTTCGCCGTCGAGCGACGTTTCTATGGCAAAACCGTAGTGGCGTTCGTCGCCGTAATAGCACACCACGACCATGCGGCCCACGACGGTGGGTTCCTGCAGATCGACCTGCCACCAAGCCGTCTCGTGGCCGGTCTTCTGTACGTCGGTGGCCCAGTAGGCATCGGTCGAATCGCTCCAGCCGTCGTTGGCCAGGTGCGCGGAGTGTTGCGGCAGAGCGTGGGAGCAGGTCGCGGGCTTGCCGGTCGTGAGGCTGACGGCGTTCGGCTGGAAGGCGTCGGCGTACTTATCCCACAGCCGCCGGGCGACGGCAACACTGTCGCCGCGCGGCTCGGTGGGGTACGTTTCCTGCCCGTCGGACCACGCGGCCATCCACGGCCGTAGGGAGGCGCGGAAGGCCAGGTCCTCGAACGGTTCGCCATTGCGGAGCGAATCGGCCAACGCCTCGAAGAAACGCTCCCACCGCGGCCGGTAATAGCCGGAAATCAGCCCCGACCACTCCTTGGAGGCGTAGTCGTCGATTTGCGGTCCTTCGCCCCAGAGCGTGAGCACACGGCGGGCGTTCCATTCGAGCTTCGCCCGCCCCGCGTCGTCGGTTCCCCATCGCTTGGCGTCTTCCAGCCAGCGGCCAAGCAGGAACTCGCGGCGCGTGGCGAGCAGTTCGTCCATGTCGTCCAGCAGGCCCAGGAACCGCTCGGCCGTCTGCGCGAACGCCGCGGCGTCCTTCTTGTGCCAGGCCGCAACGGCGGCGCGGTGCGAGACGGTCGCGTGGTTGGACAACGCCTGCCGGGCGACGTGGACCAGGTCGTAGCGGTAGGGGTCGGCCTCGCCCAGCTCCTCGGCTGAGTCCAGCAGCCGGCGCCACGCCTCGGCGACGGCGCGGCTGTGCGGATGCCCTGCGGGGGTGTTGAGCGACGGCACGCGGTGTACAACCGAGAGGGTGACGGCGCGCCTGGCGTACACCGTGGACAACAGCGCCTGCCATGCCTGTACGGCATCCGCGCTGGCCCGACCGTAGCGATGACCGGCGTACTGCCCGATCCAACAGTCGAGTTCGGGCGGGGCGTCGCGCCAGGCCGTCTCGAACATCAGATCGAACACCGCGGGATTGTACCCCAGCCCCTCGTTGACGAATCCCAGCCCGCTCAGCCGGCCGCTTTCAGGTTGACTGCGTGCCGCGGGCAGGTCGGCGGCGATCTTCACCAGCGGGCCGCCGAGGAACACGCGGTTGCCGAAGTTCTGGATGTTGCACCATAGCCACGGCTTGCCGAAGAAGGCCTCCGTTTCGCTCCACATGGGCCGCGCTTCGCAGAAGAGGTCGAGGATCACCATGCGATCGTCGGGCACGGCGCCGAGAAATGCCTGCACCCGCGGATCCGTCCAGAACTTGCGATGGTACATGAACGCCCAGCCCTGGAGCACCCACACGGCCGCCGGGTCGCTTTCGACCATGCCGCCGTAGATCGCGCGGCTGAGCCGTTCGAGGTATTCCGCCTCGCCGCTGGGCGGCGTCATCTCGATGAACGTGTCGGCGGCGTAGAAGTGGTCGGTGCCGAAGCGCTTCACCTGCTCCTCCATGAGCAACCGCGCGATCTTGGCGAACAGCGGGTCGAGCGGGTCGAGCAGGGGCGTCTGCCACTCGATCCACTGGATGTGATGCAGCTTGGCGTCGGGGAACTTCTTCTCAATCGCGGCGGGCACGTGGCCGGTGAAGCCCTGCAATACGGGCGTCATGCCCAACTCGCGCTGCCGGGCTACGATCTTCTTCTGGATTTTTTCGTGGCGTTCGATCCAGCCGTCCGGCAGCGGACCGCCCCAGCCTTGCAGACAGCCCATCCACTGAAACGGCAGAAACGGCGGCCCGGCCAGGAAGGCGGCGACCTCCTCGTCGCTGAGTCCCAGCCGCCTGCACACGGCCTGCCACACCGCCTCCTGGCCGGTCACCGACAGCAGCATGTTCACGCCGCGCAGCGCCATCCAGTCGATCAGTTCCTCCCACTGGTCCCAATGGTACCAGGGCAGGGAATACCCGAACGCGCAGTAGTTCAGAAAATACCGGTGCCGCGCCCAACTGACCTGCCGCACCTTGGGCGTTACCTCGGGCAGCGGGTCGGGCAGGTTCAACTGCCGCCCGTGCAACGATACGTGGCAATGACAATGGTGGTTGAGATACCAGTTCAGCCCCGTGGCCATCGAGCCGGCCGTGTTGCCGCGGATCACCACCCGCCCGCCGCGCGACTCGATCTCGAAAACGTCGTGCCCGTCGGCGGGTGGGATTGTCTCGAACTCGAACCGGCCGGAGTACTCGGGCAATAGCCGTTCCAGCAGGTCGCGAGCGGCGTCGGGCGCCTGGCGGTGTGCTTCGGCTGTCGACTTCGGTGACCCCTGCTCGGCCGAGGTCGCGTCGGCCGCCACCGAGGCCACCGCCACACACAGCACCAAAACCACACCAACGGCGAGATTGCGACAGAAGGCATTTCGCTGAGACATTGGACCTTCCGCCATTGCTGTGTTTGTCCTGCCCGGGCAACGGTGACGGCACTCAACGTGCCTACGCTTGCACGCGGCGGAGCAGAAGCAGCGTGCGACCGTCAAGATTCCAGCGATTTCGTGGCGCCGATTCGGGATCGGCCGCCGGGACGTAAGCATCGGCCGTCTGCACGCCGGCCGCGTCGTGGCTGTAGTTGGCCAGGGCAAGGTAGAACTGGCGATTGGCAAACGCCGAGGCCACGATGCCTTCGGCAAGCGGCTCGGTAAACAGGTCGCTCCGGCCGATCTCCAGCCATGCCCAGGTCCCTTCTTCGACCATCGGCAAGTACTGTTTCAGCCATTGCTGGTGCGTCGGGCGGGCCTCCGGACGGCCCGGCACACTATCCCACCAGCCGTAGCTGTATGGCCCTTCCGGATGCTCTTGCAAGTGCCGCGCCATCGCCCGCAGATGCCGCGTCCAGAAGCATTTCTCTTCGGGTGGATATTCGATGCCGGGGACCATGGCACGTTCGCCCGTGAAGGGGCGGCCGGCGAGCAAGAGCGGGAATTGCAGGTATGGGATCGCGTGAAGGTACAACTCATCCTCCCGCTCCACCTTGGCCCGGCTCATGTCCAGGCAGGGCACGACGTAGGGCGGATGATCCTTGACCGCCTCGCGGAACCGATCGCCGTCGCCGACGCCTTCGCCGACCCACAGATAGTCGTATACCTTCAGGTCGGTCATCACGCGCCTCGTGCCACTGGAGTGGACCTTGACCACTCCGCCGCGCCGCTGCACCTCGGCGTAGATCAACGCCAGCAGGTCCGCCACCGCACCGTCGTGGTCGGGCCGCTCGTCGAACGCCAAGATCTCGTCGGGCGTTGGCGGATGCGGATTGCCGGCCAGCTTGCGGTAGCCCAGGTCGTTATACAACCCGTCGACGCCGTAGTCGTCGAGCACGCGGGCGACGTGCCGCAGCAGGTACGCGCGCCACGACGGGCTGGCCGGCGAGCAGGCGGCGTAATGAAAGTAGATTTCCCGCAAGGTCTGCGGCCGCGCCCATTCCTCCCGGAAATCGGGGTCCTTACGGTCGAAGTAGCCGCTGGAAACATAGACGATCACCTTCATCCCCCGCCGATGCACCATATCGACGAAGCGGCGGAAACCGGCCGGGTTGGCCGCCGAGAACTTGTGGCCGCCGAACAGCCGTTGTGAATCGTTCCACTCTTCGTGCACCTGGATCAGGCGGATGCCGTGATCATAGAGTGCGTCCAATTCCCGCTCGTCCCAATCGTCGGGATTCCAAATCTGCCTTGCCGGGTACTCGCCCAGGTTGTAACAGCATTGGCCCGGCATGTAGCTGGTGACCAGGTGCTTCCGCAGGCACGAACGGATTGCCTGCTCACCAACGCCGATGTTTTGCAGCCGGCGGCGATGGTCCTCGGCGGTGTATCCGGCCAACACGGCGGACGAGGCGCCCGGCTCTCCGGCAGCGGCCGGGGACACCGCCGCAGCGTCCGCGGCCGTGCCCAGCATGGTCCCCGTTGCACTCGCCCCCGCAATCGCGGTCAAGAAGTGGCGTCTGTCCATGGCGGCCCCCTGCTATTTGCTCATGTGCGGCACATAAACGACCCATACTCCGCGCCATATTAGAACACAGGGCCTGCAAGGGGACCAGTCCCGGCGCGTGTGGCAAGATTTTCTGGCATGCTTGCCATAGAACCTCCGTCACATGGAAGCTGCGGTTTACACACTCTGCTCACCTCCGGGCTCGCCCCGGAGGATTCGTGACTGGCCGGCTACCCACCGCCGAGTTGCAGAGGAACCCTCATCCTTCCCGCGCCGCCCCGGCGGGGACACACTCGCTGCAGGCATCGGCACCCGTTCAGAATCGCCCTTCTGCCTTTGCCGGAGAATCGTGCCGGCGACCACCCCCGGCGTCGGCAGCCGGGGTGTGCTGCAATCCCTGACAATACGGTGTAGAATCCAGAACCTGACCGTGAGATCGTCCGATTCTATCCGCCCTTTTGACCCGATGGACTATCCTTCCCATGGCATCAGCCGACTACTCCCGGCGTTCGTTTCTGAGAACTTCCGCCGCACTGGCGGGGACAACTTCGCTCTTGCCCGGATGGTTCCGCGCGCAGGCCGGTGAGGCCGAGCGGCCGCTCATGGGCTATGTCGGCACCTTCAGTGCTCCAATTCACGATCCGCTGCCGACGCAAGTGGACCGGCCGGCGGGCAATGGTCGCGGCATTCATATCTTCCAGGTGGATCGCGTGACCGGGACGCTGACGCCTGCAGGCGTTTACCCAATGGGAACAAGTCCCAGCTTCGTGGCTCTGAACGCGGCGGGAACCCGCCTGTATTCAACCAATGAGATGGCGCGCGTGGGCGACAATAAGGAAGGTACGGTGAGCGCGTTCGCCATCGATCGGACCAACGGCCAGTTGACGCTGCTCGGCACGGTGGAGTCCGGGGCCGCGGGGCCGACGTATGCGAGTCTTCACCCGTCTGGACGATTCCTGCTGGTGGCCAACTATGCAGGTGGAGCCGTGGCGGTGCTGCCCATTCTGGCCGACGGCCGGTTGGGCGATGCGACGGACGTGAAGAAGGACACCGGCAAGCTTGGCCCCACCAAGGCAACCAACGCTCCCCCGGGCAGCTTCGCCTTCAGCGGACACGATCGGCCGCACGCGCACATGATCCAGGCCGATCCCGCGGGGCGTTTCGTGTTGCACGTCAGCCTTGCCTTCGATCAGATTTGCATCTGGCAGTTCGACGCGCAGGCGGGCGTGCTCACTCCGAACGACCCGCCAGCGGTTTCACTGCCACCGGGCGACGGGCCGCGGCATTTCTGCTTTCACCCGAACGGCCGCTGGTTCTACTCCATCCAGGAGGAAGGGTCCACCATCGTTCTGTTCGACTACGTTGCCCGGGCAGGCCGTCTGGCCGCACGGCAGACCATCTCAACACTTCCGCCCGGGTTTGCCGGCAGCAATTTCTGCTCCGAGATTCTGGTTTCCAGCGACGGCCGCTTCGTCTACGCAGGCAACCGGCTGCACGACAGTATCGGCATCTTCTCCGTCGGCCCAAACGGTGAACTCACCTACCTGGGAGAAGAATGGACTCGCGGGAACTATCCGCGCAGCTTCAACTTCGACCCCACCGGCCGATTTCTCTATTGCTGCAATCAGCGCAGCGACAACCTCACCGTCTTTCAGGTCAACCGCGCGACCGGCGTTCTCACCTTCACCGGCCACTACACCCCGGTCGGCAATCCCTCCAGCATCGCGCTGCTCGATCTTGGCAGGGTGGACCCGAACGCTGCAAACTGAAAGGCGAGCGGGGGCCGTGAGGCCCCTGTTTCTGCCCTAACTTACGGCGGTCGTTGCCCACGCACCCGGCAACCAGAGACACACCAGGGGTGCAATTTGCGGCGAAAACGCTGAGCTGCGCAGCATCTCGGAGAAACAGGGGCCTCACGGCCCCCGCTCGCCGGGTTGGCTCAGCCGGCTGCTACGTCTCGATCTGGTACTCCTTGCGGCTTTCACGTGCAAGGAATGCGTTCGCGTCGGCGTCGCCGATGATCTGCCGCTTGGCGGGGTCCCATTTGAGTTCCCGCCCCAGGCGCATGGCAATGTTCGCGAGGTGGCATATTTCGAGCATCCGGTTATGCGACCAGACGTCGGAGATCGGTTGCTTCCGCGACTTCATGGCCTCAATGAAGTTCGCGCTGTGATTCTCGCTGATCTTTCCGCCGTAGACCTCTTCAAGAGCACCTTCCGGCAGCGGACGGTCCTTGAGGTCTTCGACCGGCGTTCCGGAGATGCGGCCGCGGTTGACGAACAACCGCGAGTCGGTACCCTCGAAAAGAATGCCGTTGTCGCCTTCGCTGGTGATGATCATCTCCACGTCGTTGGGCATATCAGCCCGGATCATGAAGTCGGTCGCCACGTTGTAGCGGTCGTTGACCACGGGATGTCCGTCCTTGTGCTCGCACGCCAAAGTAAACCTGAGTGGCGTCACTTTGCTGGGTCCCGTGTCGTCGGCGCCGATTGCCCAGCATGCGATGTCGACGTGATGGGCGCCCCAGTCGGTGAGCTTGCCTCCCGAGTATTCGTGCCAATTGCGGAAAGAGTAGTGCGCGTTGCTATACAGTGGGACGCCGCCGCCGTAGCCCGTTCGCAACTCGGGCAGCGCTCGATAGGGAACCTTCGGCGCCGGTCCGAGCCAGAAATCCCAATCGAGTTCTTCGGGAACCGGAGCCACCGGGATGACCGGCGAAGCCGGCATGCCGCCGATCCCGCACGTGATCTTCTTGACGGTCCCGATGCGTCCATGCTTCACTAGGGCGATCGCCTGCAAGAAGCGGTGACCGCTTTCAGTCCGTTGCATGGTGCCAACCTGGAATACGCGCCCCGTTTCCTTTACGACCTTTTCGATCAACTTCCCTTCGTCAATGGTCAGCGTGAGCGGCTTCTCGCAGTAGACGTCTTTCCCCGCGTGCATCGCTTCGACCACGATCTTCGTGTGCCAATGATCGGGCGTGGCGACCATGACCGCGTCGACGTCCTTGCGGTCAAGGATCTTGCGATAGTCTTTGCAGGCGTCGGGCTTCTTGCCTTGCTGCTGTTCCGCTTTTTCAACATTGGTCTGAAGCACGTTGGAATCGACGTCGGCGAGTGCTGCGAAGTCGGCAAAGCGGAACGTCTTATGCATGATGGCCCAGCCTTGATTGCGAAGGCCGATCGTGGCGAAGACAGGCCGGTCGTTGGGCGACTGGTATCCGAACGCCCGCCTGGCCGACGGGACCATGATGCTTGCGGCTCCCGCGACGGCCATACCCTGCAAGAATCGACGACGTGTTGTTTGGCGAGATTGTGACATGGACTGGAATCCTCCTGGGGCAACATTTTCTGGCAAAACTCGATCCGGCGACACCGTCCGGCATTTGAACGACCATTATACGCGATTGGCCAGGCTTTCTCAAGGCTCTGCGGACAGGCAGCGAACTCTCTGGCCGCAAGCCATTGCGGCCGTTTCAGCGCTCCTTCGAACGTCAAACGTGGGGTGAGCATCCTGCTTGCCGAGGCGTCTGAGCCTGTTATCCCGGATTATGGCTCTTCCGTTTCTAGGCGCAGACGGCCTCTATTTCAGGGACGGCACAGCGGCGTGTGCCTACTACATTGCCGCGGCCTGCACCAAGAAACGGAAAAGCCCGGATTATTCAGCCTTGACAAGGCACCAAGCAGTTGGCGCGGCCATTCTGGGCTGCCCAAGGAATGTCTGCGTCAATGCGTGCGGTAGGCACGCACCTCGTCCATCAGCCGGTTCGCCGTGGCGATGTCAGGGGCGCCGGCGACGACGTATAGCATTCCGTCTGGCAAGGTTCGCTCAGCCAGCGCAGCACGAAACGACTCATATTCGACCTGCACGATCAGCGGGACGTCGCCGGCGCGGGTGCGCAGCTCGTGGCGGATGTCGAAGGCGGCGGGGTAAGGGCGGTCGTCACCCATGAAGATGGCCTTCAGACCGGAAAGCGAGCACACGGCTTCCAGCAAGTGACGGCCGTTGCCGTGAATGTGGAACACGCCGCCGTCAAAGTGGCTCAGCATTCGCTCGACCGGCTCGCGGCCCCAACGCTCGAAATAGTCGACGCTGGTCATGTGGAACGGATCGACGCTTTCCGAAACGATGCGTCCGCCCGGCAGCCAACCGGCCATGTTACTGGCCGTGCCGCCCGCCAACAGCGGCACACGGGCGAAGAACTCCTCCTGGACGCGCACATTGATGTCGAAGGCCAGATCGATGGCCCGACGGACGTCGTTCGGACGCTCGTCGAGCGCCAAGTAGGTGCCCGTCGCGCCGACCAGTTCGAATACGAAGTTCAGTCCGTCAATCAGAATGAAATGGCTGACGCAGAACTTCCCGCCCGCCGCCTCGACATACCGGTCGAGCTGGCACAAGTAGCGCTGCCACCAGAAGTGCCGCGGGTCGAAATGCAGGCGGTCAAGTTCAGACCAGTCTGTGAGCAACGGCTTGACCATCGAACTGATCCAACCGGTCGCCGGGTCGGAGAGGAACTGCGCCTCGCCGCCCAGCATGCCGCCGTACAGGCCCTGGTCCATCTCGCTGAGGTACGCGACTGGTACGGAATCATCCTCCAACGCCGACCGCTCCGCCAGGTGCTCATCCCAGAAGCTGATGCGCTCCGACACGCTCGGGTAGTCGCAGAAGCCCTCCCCATACCGCTTTGCGAATCGCTTCAGCGCCCGCGTCGGAATCCGAAACCGGGCGAAGATCCGATCGCCTGCCTGGTGATCATAGAGTTGCCGCAACCGCGCGATCGTTTCAGGCAGATGCGGCTTATACGCCAGTGCAGTTGCGGCAGGAGGCCGGATCTCCTTCGGACCAGGCAAATCGGTTGGGAAAGACTGCTCCATAATGGACTATTGCGGCGCGGCCTGGAACGAATCGAGCGTCTTGCGGACCAGGGGGAGGACGTCGTCCTGGTCACGATCCAGATATTGGATAACGCAGGTGGCGGAGAAGTCCTTGCCGGCCAACACATACACAAGGCTCGTATGGCCCAGGTCTTGCGCGTCCCGATAGCGGATCATCGTGCCAAGACCGGTGTTCTCGCCGAACTTGCGGCTGTGCGGCTTGCCCACCTGGACGTCGCGTCCCTCCATTTCGGTGAAGGAGGCGGCGACTGATTCAGCAAGGATATTGAGCGCCTGTTTCTGGGCTGGCTCGTCAAGCGTTCCGCCCAGATCGTGAATGAGCATGGTGTAGCCCAACTCGTGGACGAGTCGAACCACGTTGTGTCCGCCCTCGGTGTCGCGTTCAATGCTGGCCGGCCGTTCATAGGCAAACACAAGGCTTGGCATACGATATCGCTGCGTCGGCGCTACGCGTATGGCCACCTCGTACTCGGTATCGGGGTTCTGCTCACTGCGGAGCTTGACCACCCGATTCCCTTCGATAAGAAAACTCTCGCCATTGATGAGCAGTTCGTAGACGACGCTCTGATCGGCCTCGCCCTCCGGCAGCGGCACGGCCTGAGCATGCCCCCAGGTTGGCCATAGGGCGGCCGGTGCAAAGCATAGCAGCCAGGTGACATCTCGCAACATGGAATCTCCTTCCGGGCGGAGGATTTCCGCGGAACTTTGGCTCCTCCCAACTATACTATCTACCCTACCAGAAGCGGGGCGAGGATGCCAGTCAAAAACAGCTGGCTCCGCCATGCCGGCGTGGCAGGAGCTTCACACACGCCACGACTGAAAACGGCGTCTCTGGCACAACCGGTTGTGCAGGTCCCGCGAGCCGAGCCGAACTTGCGGCTGTTGGTAAGTCACCGTCCCGCCCGGCTCACGGCACCTACACAGAAGCACAATTTTCAGCCGCGGCGTGCATAGTCTCGGCGAGCAGTGGCCGTAAAACCGCTGTTTCCGTCAGGCAAGGCACAGTCCATCGTTCCGTGACAAACGGCACCCCCCCGGTATGTTTCTGGTTGCCCGGCGAGTAGGCGACAACCGGCGTGGAAGTCAGGGCCGAAACAGGGGCCTGACGGCCCTCGCTCGCCCGCAGGTATGGAGCGTTTGGTGCTAATCCACCTCGGGCGGCACGTTGCCGTACGACCAGGGCGTCTGGAATGGCGGCGCCATCTGGGGTTCCGGCAACGGGCCGGGCTCGAATTGTTTGCTCAACTCGATTCCTGCCTCGACGATGCGGGTAGCGGCTGCGGGCTCGAGGTTGCTATATGATGACAGCCGGGTTTCGTAGCCGCCACCTCCCGGCCCCAGCGCCTCTTCAGTAGGCACGTAGCCCACGCAGTCGTTCGCCAGCGACACGGGGAAGGTGAACGGAAACGGGCTGCCTGCCTTGATGTCCAGGCCCGACTGGCAGAAGAACTCGGCCGGATTGGTGACGAACACCGCCGGGCCGACCTGGATGGCCTGGACCTGGACGTCCCTGGTTGGCTCTTTCTTCAGCAGCGCGTCCAACAGCACGATCTCCTTGGCAAACGTCCATTCGGTAGGGCCGACGTCCTTTGGGCTTTGCTTGACCAGTTCCAACGCCTGCTCGACGCGTTCAGCACGCGGCGTGCGCCGGTTGAACGTGATCGTCGTCGTCTTGAAACTAAGCGGGGTGAGCTGTCCCGGCTCGACCCGGAAGAGCACCTTTAGCGCTTCGGCGCCGACGCTCCCACCCACAAGCCGCGCGTAGTACTTGCCGCTGCCGGCGGCATACGGGCTGAGGTTGTCCACCTGAGTTACGTCGCCGGAGCAACCGGGAAGAAACACGACTACCGCGTCGTCGCCCATTGCGCCGCGAATCGTCTGTTCCAGGTAATATATCCAGTTGGCAGAGATGCCGCCTGGGCTGGTCGTGCCGTGGCATGCGAAGTTGACAATGCAGCCCAGCAGCTTGCCTTCAGCGTCCCACGCGCCGATGACCCCGACCTCCGGGTCGGTTGGGCCGGCAGGCTCGACGATGTCCGGATTCCCGCGGCCCGGATGGGTGAACGTTCCGCCGTGCTTCATGCGAAACCGGCGATTGAACGCCACCTGCTCCTCGGTGCCGGAGCCGACGCTGCACTTGGCGGGCACGCGGCGCTTGTCGGCCTCGACCACGGCGGCCACGATCTGCCGGACGACGTGTTCCAGGTAGCCGGCGTCGGCGCACGACGATTTCTCGTAGGCAAGTTCCCTGACCAACTCGGAGCCGTGATCATACTCGCCCGGCAGGATCATGCACGTGGGTCCTGAGGAATGCGAATGCGAGGCGGCGATCAGGACGGCCTCCGGCGCGATGCCGCATTGCTCCTGGATGGCCTTCCGCGCGGCCTCGACCTGCGGCCGCCGGATGGCCAGCGCATCGATGCCGACCAAAGCCACGCGTTGCTGGCCGTCGTCGAACACGGCAGCTCGCACCTTGCACGGGTCGTGGAGCGTGCGATGGTAAGACTTGCCGTAGCCGCCAGGGCTTTCCATGCCGATCTCGGGTGTGATGTCCGTCTCGGCAAAGCCCGCGGTCATCGGCGCCGGCTCGTCGGCCGGTACAAACGCCGCGATGCCGGCAATAAGTGCAGCTAATGCCAGAACGGTGAGTGGGGAACAACGCATCGGAATGACTCCTGTCTGCCTGAGTGGTGATTTGATGAACCGTCCAGAACAACCCTTCGTGGGGGAGTGCCCAGCCTGCGTGCAGGGGAGCAAACAGCCTGCGTCACCGGCCCGCGGGACGGTTACCTTTCCAATATTCTACCTGCAGCAGTCCAACAGGTCCATCACGGCAACCTGAGGGTGTGCGGCAAGATTTTCTGCCAAAGGCGGAAGGGCGATTCTGGACGCGTGCGGATGCCTCCGGCGAGCGTGTCTCCGCCGGGCTCGCCCCGGCCGGGTTGATGACTGGCCAGCTACAGGCCGCACGCGTGACGCACTTCGCTTCCCGCGCCGCCCCGGCCGCCGCTTTGGCGGCGGCCGGGGCGGCGCGGGAAGCAGGAGGGTTCCTCCGCAACTCGGCGGTTGGTAGCCGGCCAGTCACGAATCCTCCGGGGCGAGCCCGGAGGTGAGCAGGGTCTGCAAACCACAGCTTCCATGTGATCGAAGCGCTAAGCCAAGCATGCCAGAGAATCTTGCCACGCACAACTTGAGGCAGGGCCTGAAACAGGGGCCTCACGGCCCCCGCTCGCCTTTCGGTATGCAGCGTCGGGTCTACTCGGTACTGAGGGTACGACCGGTGCGTGCCGCCTCGGCGATGGCCTCCGTGACTCGCAGGTCCCCGAGCCCGTCGCGCGCTGTCACTACCGGTGCCGCCTCGCCCCGGATCAGGGCACAGAAATGTTCGAGCTGCCGCTGGAGCGGATCGGCTCGTTCGACGCCGGCAAGGCGCATCTGGAATGGCTTCCACCACGAACGGTCATCAGACCGGGCGTAGGTCCGCAGTCGCATCGTCGGCACCCCAAGCGAGCCGTCCGTGCCGGCAATCACGTAACAGTCCTCGTCCGAGCAGTTCGCATAGCTGGTATTCTCACCGGAGGTCTGCTCCCAGCTTCTCGCCGAGGCGGCCGTATCGGAGAGAAGGAACGAGCCGAGCGCGCCGCTGGCGAAGCGCAAGTTGATGGCCACGGTGTCTTCCACCGGAAACCCGCGGGCGGCGCTGGACGCAAATGCCTGCACACTTACGATCTCGCCGCAGATGGCGCGCAAGCTGTCCACCTCGTGAATCAGATTGATGAGGATCGGCCCGCCGCCGGGTTGGCGGCGCCACGGCGCCTCGTCGAAGTACCCGTCCGGCTTGTAGAACATGGCGCTCCCCTGGACCGCGACGATCCGGCCCAGCGTTCCTTGCGCGACGATCTCGCAGGCCCGCGCGACGATTGGATTGTAACGCCGATGGTGTCCCACCAGGATCTTCGCGCCGGCACGTTCGGCCGTCTCACACAGCCGCCGCCCGGCCTCCACCGTGTGCGCAATCGGCTTCTCCACCAAGGCGGCAACTCCAGCCTTGATGCAGTCGAGCGCACCTTCCAGGTGGACCGCATTGGGGGTTGCAAGGATCACTCCGTCCGGACGCGACGTGCGGAACAGGTCATCCAGCGTCCGGTGAAGTTGAACTCCGGCATGCTGGGCGATCTCGACCGCCGCCGGCGACGGATCGACGATCGCCGACAGCCCACACGACGGGCTGGCCTGGACCAACTCGATGTGCCGCCGCCCCATCAAGCCCGCGCCCGCAACGGCGATCTGCATCCTGGTCATTGACTCTCCCTCCGCGACTGCTCTCGAACGATCGGTTGCACCTGCGAGGTTGTCATGGTACAACGCTGCACGAAGATCGGCAAGTTGGATCGCCAGCCGCGCAGCAAGTCGGTTGCAGGAACGAAGTTGCCGCGAGCTGGAGTCCCGTGTTCAGGTGGTTCTTCCAAGCGGCTAACTCCGGGACTCCAACAGGGTCATCCACAGCTTCACCGACAAATGGGTTCCTGCAACGCGGCAAGACCGCCTTGGCGCCGGCTTGCCAAACGAGGCCGCATTGGTGGGAGTCGCCCCCGCCGGTATCAACCTTCCATGTCGCGAGGCCACGAGTGGACCATTTCCAGCCGGGATCGGGAGTTGCGGGAAACGAGTTGGCGGGCCTCCGCCCGCATGGCTATTACCGCTGGGTCATTTGCTTGCTACTGTTCACGGCCACGGTGATCAACTACACCGATCGGCAGGTGCTGGGCATCCTGGCCGATACCTTGCAGGAGGAAATCGGCTGGTCGGAAACGGAATACGGACTTGTGGTCGCGGCCTTCAGCACCGCCTACGCGATCGCACTGGTAGCGTCCGGGGCGGTGATCGATCGGGTCGGAACCCGGCTGGGGTATTCGCTGGCCATGACCCTGTGGAGCCTGGCGGGCATGGCCCATGCCTTGGCGCGGAGTACGTTTGGCTTTGGGCTGGCACGGTTCGCGCTGGGCCTCAGCCAGGCGGGGAACTTCCCCGCGGCCATTAAGGCGGTGGCCGAGTGGTTCCCACGCCGCGAGCGCGCCCTGGCTGTGGGCCTGTTCAACAGTGGGGCAAACGTGGGCGCCATCGTTGCTCCCTTGCTGGTGCCCTGGCTGGCCCTGACCTGGGGTTGGCAGTCGGCGTTCCTGGTTACCGGCGCGATAGGGTTCTTCTGGCTGGTGCTGTGGTTGTTGCTCTACGCCTCGCCGGAGCGCCATCCACGCGTGTCGCCCGGCGAACTCGCCTACATTCAACATGATCGGCCGGAAACTGCTGTCAAGGTGCCTTGGGCCAAACTGCTGCGGCATCGGCAAACCTGGGCCTTCCTCCTGGCCAAGGCCATGACGGATCCGGTGTGGTGGTTCTATCTGTTCTGGTTGCCGAAGTTCCTGAACGCCGAGCACGACATTCAACTCAATCAGGTGGCCCTGCCGCTCATCGTGGTGTACCTGGTGGCCAACGGTGGAAGCATTGCCGGCGGGTGGCTCTCGGGACACTTCATGAAGTTCGGCTGGTCGGTCAATCGGGGCCGCAAGATGGCGATGCTCATCTGTGCGCTCGCCGTCCTGCCGGTGATCACGGCCCCGGCAATGGCCGGAGTGTGGCCGGCCATTTGGCTGGTGAGCCTGGCCGCGGCCGCTCACCAGGGCTGGTCGGCCAACCTGTTCACCACCGCCTCGGACATGTTCCCCAAGAAAGTGTTGGCCTCGGTGGTGGGCATCGGCGGGTTTGCGGGTGCCGCAGGCGGGATCGGATTCCAGGCATTCACCGGCTGGTTCCTCGACTTGACCGATAGGTGGTACACGCCGCTGTTCTGGCTCTGTGGCCTGGCGTACCTGCTCGCCCTGGTTGTGGTCCACGTCCTCGTCCCGCGGCTGGAACCGGCAAACCTGGAAGACGGGGAAGCACCCGCCGCGGACGACGGTAAGACTGAGTAATTGGCAGTCGCATCCGATAGCGTATTTCAGCAGTTACATCTTTCAGAAAACGAATCTACCATGAACCATTCGATTCTTGTCCTCAACGGGCCGAACCTTTCCAGGCTCGGCAAACGTGAACCGGGCGTGTATGGCACGCTCACGCTCGACGACATCAATCGCGGGCTGTCCGAGAGCTTCCCAGACGTCGTTTTCGAGTTCTATCAGTCGGAACGGGAAGGCGACCTGATTGAAAAACTGTTTCAGTGTGAAGACCGGGGCGGTTTCAGCGGCGTGGTGCTCAACGCCGGCGCGCTGACGCATTACTCCGTGGCCCTGCGCGACGCTATCAGCGCCGTCACGCTGCCGGTTGTGGAAGTGCATATTTCCAACGTCTTCGCTCGCGAAGCGTTCCGCCATCATTCCGCGATTTCCGAAGTCTGCAAAGGCGTCATCAGCGGTTTCGGCGCCCGAAGCTATGAGTTTGGTGTAAGGAGCCTTCTATGAGCAGATTCGCATTGGCGGTGCTGGTAATCGCAAGCCTGAGGCTGACGCCTCTGATGGGCGCAACGCCGGAGAAGCCGCTGAACGTCCGCGACTTCGGCGCGACGGGGGACGGAACGACGAACGACACGGCGGCAGTCCAGCGGGCAATCGATGCGCTGCCGCGCGAGGGCGGCGGCGTGCTGACCTTCCCGAAAGGAACATATCTGGTGACCTCGGTCAAACTGATTGCGGGCGCGACCTACCGTGGGGAAGAAGGGGCCGTCGTGAAGCGCCCGGCCAAGCTGGGGAAATGGGATCGCACCTTTGTCTGCCACTATTCGGGCGATCACGACTCCCAGCCGCTGGTCGTTCGTGATCTTACCTTCGACGGCAATAGCGAGGAGCAGGGGCCGTACAGGCGATTCGAGTTGGAGCAGGCCCACCTCGTCTTCCTCGCGGGCGATCGCAAGAAGCCCGGCCGTCTCAACGCGTTGGTGGAAAATTGCCGATTCATCAACGGTGTCGCCGACGGCATCTCCGTCTACACCAATGTCAACGCGAAAGTGCGCAACTGCGAGGCTACCGACGTCTTCCGCGGCGGGTTCGTCCTCACCGGGGGCAACTCCACCGCCGACGTGGACGGTCTGACGACCGGGGGCAATCGTTGCGGAACAGGCATCGACATCGAAGTTGACGGCAAGGGCTATGGCGGGACGCTCAAGGTTGAGGTGAACTTGCGCAACCTGAAGCTGCTCAAGGGCGACTTCGACGTAGGCGTCTCGGATGGCTCCGTGGTAACCGGCGAAAACATCACCGCGGGGGCCCCCTTCTACATCTACAGTCGCCAGTCGAAGATGCACTTCAAGCGGTGTTCCTTCGAGATCGGTGCGTGCGACGGCTATCTCAACCGCATTTGCGTGCCCTGGGACGTGCGATTCGAGGATTGCGAGTTCACGCTTACCCGAAAGGTGCCGGGCCGCCACCCGTTCAGCTTCTTCGCGGTGGCCGACGTGTTCTGGAACTTCAGTTGGCTGCCGCCGCTGAGGCACCAGCGGCTGACCTTCGACCGCTGCCGCTTTGGCGTCGACAAGACCATCAAGCCCGAGGACGTCACCTATGTCGTTTACGAGCGGGGCGGCGGGAAAGACGACGACAACGTCGTCACGCTGACCGACTGCCAGATCGCGCCGGGCTTCACCAAGCATCGACACCCCGCGCCTTGATCGCGGGAACGCCAGGCCAACGGCCGTGCAATCCCCTTCAGCCCAGACAGCAGTTTTGGGGACAGAACGACTGGCGGCGATTCTGCGGCGCTTTAACCCTAGCGTGTTCCGGAGCGCCGTTCTGGCGACACAATCGCTACGGTTCCAACCCAAATAAGTACGGCAGAGAGTCGCCACCAGGGAGTAGATAACCTCAACATAGATGGGAACTCTGGGCTTGGCGAGCTGCCCGGATTGAGCCCGCTCAGCTTCCCGCAGGTCGCAAAACGAAAGAATTCTTGACGCAAAGGATACTGGTGTCCCCCGTTCGCCCGGTTTATCATCAATGGATATGCGAGGTTGTACCTGCAAACGCAACAGCCCGTGTTTCCGCTCTCCATGAAAAAGGGGGTTGACCATGAAGAATCCTTTATTGCTCCTGCTCGCCGCGGCCGTCGTCCTGCCGCTGGCGGCCCATCCTGCCAGCTCATCGGCCGAGCCGGCGCCCCTCGTTGTTTATCAAAATGACTTCGCAACACGTACCAGCGTCGATCCGATCGGCGGTTTGACCACGGGCAGCTATCGGCCCGGCGAACTCGTTTCCGCCAGGCTGGGTGACACGGGTCAGGACAGTTGGGTCCGGCGGCACGGCGGCAAGGCGGCTAAGATTGTCGAGCAGGACGGCAACCGGTATGTGGAGTTTTCCCACGCGGGTTCGAACACGGGCTTCGTCTGCCAGCCGACCGGCCGAGAAGTGAACCAAGGAGTGTTGCGCGTTTCCGCTGATCTGCTGCCACCCTCCTCGTGGGCGCACGTCACTAGCCCGCAGGCCCGCGTTGCGCTGGGCGATCGCGTGCTCCATTCGTACAAAGCGCCCGCCGAAAGGACGATTCTTGACTACATGGCAAGCCTTTTCGGGTTCGGCGCCAAGGAGGATACCCAGGCACCCGTTCGCTTTTGCGCCTATGACCGCGACGAGGGCGAACTCGTCCTGCAAACCAGTGACGCTACCGTGAACGCGGGGCACTGGTATCGGTTTGTCGCCGACCACAACCTGGACTCCAAGAGATACTCGGTTGCCATTTTCGATTTGGGCGCGTCGCATCCGGACTTGGGTGGCACGCTGCCTGCCGAGCCGGTGGCCACCTTCAATGATTTGAACTTTCTCGGCACTGCATTGGAAGCCATCAGTACCGTCCGGCTCAGCGCAGTCAATATCGGTTCGGCGGCAGGGTTCGACAATATCGCGATGGCGACGTCGCCGGAGGCCATGCCACTGGCTTCCGTCGGTTCTTCAGGCGATGTCAAGACGGCCAGCAATATCGAGCCGGCTCCTGCCGTCGAGCAGCAGCCTGCGGGACCGCTCCGCATTGGTTGGGCCTCGACCGACATTACGCCCGAAGAACCAGTCCTGGTTCCTGGCTCCTCCCGAGCGCGCGTCTCCGGTGACGTGGCAGACCCGATTACGGCCACCGCGCTGGTCATCGAGTCGGTCCACGAGGGAAAGCCGGCCGGCATGGTCGTCCTGGTCTCCTGCGATTTGCTGTACATCGTCGACAGTTTGCGCGACCGGGTCCGGGAACTCGTCAAACGGTCGCTACCCGAGGTCGATCCGAACAGCGTGGTTCTCAATGCCACGCATACCCACAACTCGGCGGAAACCTACACCGATCCCGGCCTGGGCAAGAAACTGGGCGGGCTCGGCCTGGAAGTTCCGGAAGCCTGGTCGGCCTGGGGCATCGATCTGGGAGTAATGTCCCCGTCGGAGTACACCGAGTTGGCCGCCACGCGGATTGCCGAGTCCATCAGTCAAGCATGGAACAGACGCAAGCGCGGCGGCGTGAGTTTCGGCCTCGGGCACGCAGTGGTGGGCCACAATCGCTTGACGTCCTATTGCGACGGCCGCTCGGCCATGTACGGCAGCACCGAACGGGCCGACTTCAGCCACGTCGAAGGCTATGAAGACCATTCGGTCAACCTGCTGTATACGTGGGACGCCGACGGCAAGCTAACCGGCGTCGTGGTCAACCTAGCCTGCCCATCGCAGGTGGGCGCCGGCTCCCGCATCTCCGCCGATTTCTGGCACGAAACGCGCAATGAGCTGCGCGGCCGATTGGGCCAAGGCCTGTTCGTTCTCCCACAGTGCTCCGCCGCCGGCGACCAGTCGCCGAGCGTCCTGGTGGACACCAAGGCTGAAGCCCGCATGCAGCGGCTTACCGGTCGCAGCCGGCGAGCGGAGATTGCCGTGCGGATTGCTGATGCGGTGATTTCCGTGTTGCCGGTTGCGGAAGAGACGATCGACTTCGACCCGGTCTTCGCCCGCCGCGTGGAACAGGTGGAAATCCTGTGGCGGCAACTGACCGAGGCGGACATCAAGCCGGTGCAGGAGAGGTTCGAAGGATTGCTGACGCAATACCGGGCGATGCGCGAGAAGTTCGAAGCGCAGCCGGAACTGAAGCAGCAACCCGGCTGGTTCAACGACATTACGGGGGTCTTCTGGAACCTGCGGCGGGCGTCGAACGTGTTGGACCGCTTCGAGTTACAGAAGGCGAAGCCCACGATGCCCGTCGAGGTCCAGGTGATCCGACTTGGCGATATGGCAATCGCCACCAACCGTTTCGAGCTATACGTCGACTACGGCGCGCGGATCAAAGCCCGCAGCAAGGCCGCGCAGACGTTCGTGGTTCAGCTTGCCGGCCAGGCCAGCTACTTGCCGACGAAGCGGTCGATTGCCGGAGGCGCCTACGGGGCGATTCCCGAGAGCACCTTGGTCGGCCCCGAGGGTGGCCGGGAACTGGTTGACCGGACGGTGGAATTGATCGAATCACTTTGGGTGGACGAGAAGCAGTAGGCTGGTTCTGCGGGCTGACCGGCTTTTGGGCGAAATCGGCCTTCGGACGGGGGGGCACAAACGGTAAGGGGAAGGACAAGCCCGTGATGTTTACTCAACCGCCTGCCCTGTGAACCAGCCCATCGCCGGCCTCCGCGGGCAATGGAAGGGAACTTCCATTGCCCGGTGGCCGGGATCGGATATATGTCGCAAAACGAAAGAATTTTTTTATTCTCGACGAGGGCACGCCGGCTTCCATCCTCGCTCCGCCCGATTGGAAGCTCATCGCCCGCGATGCCTTCAACGGCGTCGTCCTGTGGAAGCGGGAAATCACCCGGTGGCATCCGCACCTGTGGCCGCACAAGAGCGGGCCGGCACAGCTTCCCCGCCGGCTGGTGGCTGAAGAGGATCGCGTGTACGTCACCCTGCGGCTCGACGCGCCCGTGACCAGGCTGGACGCCGCGACCGGCGAAACACTGCACACCTACGAAGGCACGCGGGGCACGGAAGAAATCCTCCTTTCCGAAGGCATTCTGTTCCTGCTGATCAACCGCGATCCCGAAGCCGCCGCACCGCGCCTCGGGCCGCGTCTGCCTGAACGGTCCACCCCTCGCGCCGATCGGTTCTGGGACGAGACCCCGCGGTTGCTTATGGCCGTCGACGCCAAGACGGGCGAAACGCTGTGGAGCCGCCCGCAGCGCGTGGTGCCCTGCACGCTGGCCGCCGACGCCCGGAACGTGGTGTTCCACGACGGCGAGTGCCTGGTCGCCCTCGACCGCCGAACGGGCCGCGAGCGCTGGCAGTCGGGGCCCGCGGCACGGCCCAAGGAGATCAGGGCGTTTTTTGCGCCCACGCTGGTTCTGTACGATGGCGTCGTCCTGTTCTCCGGCGGCCTGAAGGCCGGCGTGCAAGGTGGCCAGTCGTACACGGAAACGGGCGATGCGATCACGGCCCTTTCGGCCGAGACGGGCGAGCCGCTTTGGACCGTAACGCATCCGCCCTCCGGCTACCGTTCCCCGCAGGACGTTTTGGTGGCCGGCGGACTGGTGTGGACCGGCGAGACGATGAGCCCGCAAGCGGCCGGCGTGTTCACCGGCCGCGATCCCCACACGGGCGAGGTGAAGCAGGAGTTCCCGCCCAATGTCGACACCTATTGGTTCCACCACCGCTGCTACCGCGGCAAGGCGACGGAGAACTACCTGCTCATGTCGCGCACGGGCATCGAACTGGTCGACTTCCGCCGGGAACACTGGCATATTAACCACTGGGTGCGCGGCGCGTGCCTCTACGGCATCATGCCCGCGAACGGCCTGCTCTACGCGCCGCAACACCCGTGCGCGTGCTACCCGGAGGCGAAGCTCGATGGCTTCAATGCCTTGGCGCCGGCGGGGACGGGTGAACGGATTCCCCAGGAGGCCATGCCTCGCGTTCGGCTGGAAAAGGGACCGGCCTACGATGATGTCGCTGTCCAAGCGGCAGGCGGCGCGGCGAAATCGGTCGTGGACGAGTGGCCGACCTATCGGGCCGATGCCGCTCGCAGCGGCGCCGCCAGAACCACCGTACCGGACGATTCCCGACTACTGTGGGAGACCGACCTGGGCGGGCGGCTTACCAGCCCGGTGGTTGCCGGAGGAAAGCTATTTGTTGCTGCGGTCGATGCCCACACGGTGTATGCCCTGGATGCTGCCTCGGGCGAAGTGCTTTGGCATTTCGTGGCAGGCGGGCCCGTTGATTCGCCGCCGACCGTTGACCGCAAAGCCGTGCTGTTCGGCTGCCGCGATGGCTGGGTGTACTGCCTCCGCGCTGACGATGGCGTCTTGGCATGGCGGTTTCTCGCCGCGCCGATCGACGAGCGGTTGGTGGCGTTCGACCGGCTGGAGTCGGCCTGGCCGGTCCACGGGAGCGTGCTCGTGCTGGAAGGCATCGCCTGGTTCGCCGCCGGACGATCGGCATTCCTCGACGGCGGCATCCGGCTTTGGCGAGTCGATGCCGCGACGGGGCACGTACTTTCGGAAACGGTGTTGGACGATACGGACGCGGCCACGGGCAAACAGCATCAGGAGTTCGTCCGTTGGCTGAACATGCCGCCGGCCTTGCCCGATATCCTCTCCAGCGACGGACGGTTCGTGTACATGTGGTCGCAGCCTTTCGAGTTGGACGGCACGCGGCCTCCATTGGAACCGATGCCCGTCGGCCCCGACGGCCGTGCCCCACCGGCCACCCAGCGCGAGGAGCACGCCCACCTTTTCTCACCCACGGGCTTCCTCGACGACACCTCGTGGCATCGGACCTATTGGCTGTACGGCAGCCGGTTCGTGGGCGGCGCGCCGGGCTACTACCTGGCAGGCAGGGCCGCGCCGGCGGGGCGTATCCTGGTATTCGACGACGACCGTGTGTACGGTTTCGGCCGCAAACCGCAGTTCTTCCGATGGACCACGCCCATGGCGTACCATCTATTTGCGGCCGACCGGACGCCCCCGCCCAATCCGCAGCCACGCAAGCCGGACTTCTGGCGAGAAAACGTGCCCGTTGCGGTCAAGCATCACTGGACGCAAGACGTGCCGCTGTACACCCGCGCCATGGTGCTGGCCGGGCGCACCCTCTTCCTCGCCGGGCCGAAATATCTGCTGGACGAGCAGGAGGCTTTTCGGCAACTGTTCGACCCGCAGACGCAGGCAGCCCTGGCACGGCGCGGCGCTTCAGGGCCGCCAAGGCAGTCTGCTCCGGGCCGTTTCGATCGAGGACGGCAAGAAGTTGGCCGAAAGACGGCTCGACTTCGCCCCGGTCGTCGACGGGATGGCGGCGGCTTACGAAAGACTGTACCGCACGACCCTCGACGGCAGCGTGGCCTGTTTCGGCAGCACGCCGGGAAGCTCGGCTTCAACAGGCCAAGGAATTGGGCGATGAGTCGGGCGGCATCGCCGGGCGGGGCACCTGTTCCAGGGACGATTCAAGGGCCATCTGATCGAAGAGCAAGGCTACTTCCTGGAAGTCAGCCACTACATCCACCTGAACCCCGTCCGCGCCAAGGCGGTCACGAGCCCGGAAGACGAAGCTCGCCGAAGCCGATGACGAATTATCTGTTGATTAATTTATAGTTAATTCCGAGGAAACAAATGCCCCGGGTCGGTTCCTGTGGCGTTTGCTCCAAGTGCTTACAAGGCAGGCACTTACGTCAGCATCTGGTTGATGGGGTCGGTGCAGGCACAGACTAATGCCCCCCAAAGGAGCTTATCATCGAACGACGCCAGCGGCCTTGTTTTTGACCGGCGAGACCGCCTTGACGCCACGGCGGATCAAGTTCATGACACACGGCAGAGGTCAAGCGCGGCATGATAGGCGTGATTCGGCGGCAATTCGCCGAGCTAAAGGAAAGTATCGCAGGTCGTCTGAAGCAAGCCCACCCCGCCCGCACCACCATCGAAACGGCAGTGCGGACGGGGGACAACCCGGCTCTATGGGGCGAATGCGTTCCCGAACCGGTCGCGAACAGCCAAGCCGGAGACCCGAATGTTCCGGTTACGGGCGTCCTTTGAACCGGATTTCGCCCGAGTGGATTGATAAACCAATCAGAGTCCCGGCGGCCAGGACGAAGACCGTCGGGCTGCGGGTGATAAAGCCGAGGACGCCAGCAACGACGAGGGCGCCGACGAGGTGGGCGGAGTTGAGCTTGTGGCGTGCAGTTGGCATCGAGACAGTTTCCTCATGGTGGGTTGGGAAGTTTTCGGGAATAGGCGCAGCAACGGAGCACCGCAGGGTGGGTAATCCGTTAGGACGGATCAGACGGGCACGGCCCGCCGGCAGCGCTGGGGCACGACGGACACGTTCCGGCGGCGTTCGTGCCGGTCCCAGTCGATGATGCGATCCTCGATGGCCCGAACCGCGGACGGCTCGGGATCGAAACGGACCTGTTCGGGGTCGGCCACGGAGAAACCCATGTGCCGGATGGTGCCGATGTCCTCGCCGGTGGCGCGGGCTACGGCGCGATGGAGTTGGCATGGTGTCATCGCTTGGTTCCTTGGGGTCTGGAAAGAAAGAACGTGGAAGCAAGCGACCGCCCCAGTTTGAAGCGGTCGTGAAAGTCACAACCACCCCGGAGGGCGGATTCAGGCGAAAGGTGTCCGCCAGCGGAGATACCTTCGTGTTCAGAAACGAAGCGAGTGACCCAGATTGGAGGGCTCTACCGTTGCTCCCAACTCACGTTGGGCGGTTGCCAGCTTGCCCCGGACGTGGCTAGCGTTGTCCGGTCTGAGTGTGGCCCCCTTGAGGTCGCTCGCTTCGTTCAGACGTGCCATCAACCGATTCCATCCGGTCGCGGGCTCAACGTTCGATCAGTCCGGCGAAGCTCGCCCCGCGTAGCCGACCGCGGTGCGTCCATCCCAGACTGCGGACCCGGCAGTATCGTTCCGGCTGAAGCCATACGGCCTGCTTCCGGCACGGCACGATCGGCCCCGGGCGGACCAGCGCCGGCAGCCGCCGGGCAAGCTCCGCCCCTTCCTCCCGGGTCCACCCGACGCTAAATGCCCCGGGTCGGTTCCTGTGGCATTTGCTCCAAGTGCTTACAAGGCAGGCACTTACGTCAGCATCTGGTTGATGGGGTCGGTGCAGGCACAGACTAATGCCCCCCACAGGAGCTTATCATCGAACGACGCCAGCGGCCTTGTTTTTGACCGACGAGACCGCCTTGACGCCACGGCGGATCAAGTTCATGACACACGGCAGAGGTCAAACGCGGCATAATAGGCGTGATTCGGCGGCAATTCGCCGAGCTAAAGGAAAGCATCGCGGGTCGTCTGAAGCAAGCCCACCTCGCCCGCACCACCATCGAAACGGCAGTGCGGACGGGGGCAACCCGGCTCTATGGCACGAATGCGTTCCCGAACCGGTCGCGAACAGCCAAGCCGCGGAGGCCCGAATGTTCCGGTTACGGGCGTCCTTTGAACCGGACTTCGCCCGAGTGGATTGATAAACCAATCAGAGTCCCGGCGGCCAGGACGAAGACCGTCGGGCCGGCCACGGGCACCTGGCGGCCTTCCAGCTTGGCCTCGATCAGTTGTGTGAGCTTCTCCGGCGTATCGTCCCGCAGCCGCGTCCAGTCGAGCGGCCCGCGGACCGAGTCGATCAGCGTGCAGACGGATCAGACGAGCACGGCCCGCCGGCAGCGCTGGGGCACGACGGACACGTTCCGTCGGCGTTCGTGCCGGTCCCAGTCGATGATGCGGTCCTCGATGGCCCGAACCTCGGACGGCTCGGGATCGAAACGGACCTGTTCGGGGTCGGCCACGGGCATGATAGGCGTGATTCGGCGGCAAAACCGGACTTCGCCCGAGTGGATTGATAAACCAATCAGAGTCCCGGCGGCCAGGACGAAGACCGTCGGGCTGCGGGTGATAAAGCCGAGGACGCCAGCAACGACGATGCCAACTGCACGCCACAAGCTCAACTCCGCCCACCTCGTCGGCGCCCCGGCAGCGCTGGGGCACGACGGACACGTTCCGGCGGCGTTCGTGCCGGTCCCAGTCGATGATGCGATCCTCGATGGCCCGAACCGCGGACGGCTCGGG
>JAVEUP010000120.1:0-26246 GCA_034005525.1 Thermoguttaceae bacterium
GGCTGAGCAAGCTCCACAAAGGCATTGTCGATTATCCGGGCGTGCGGCCGGTAGTGGACGCCGAAGCGCTGAAGTACGTGATGGTCGAAATGGCTGTCGAGGCCGAAATCGACTGCTTCCTGCACTGCTGGGGTGTGGACGCGGTCATGGACGGCTCGAAGGTGTGCGGCGCGGTGCTCGAGAGCAAGTCGGGGCGGCAGGCGATCCTCTCGAAGGTGGTTGTCGACGCGACCGGCGACGGCGATCTGTTCGCCGCGGCCGGCGCCGCGTACGAGCAGATTCAGTTCGGCATCGGTCTGGTCTCGCGAATCGGCAACTTACCGCACCCGCTGCCCAAACCGCCTGAGGGCTCCAAGCCGCCACGGGGGCTCGGTGGACACACGCCTATCGAAGGCGTCAACTGGGTCAACATGACCGGACCGCGGGCCGACGCACTGGATGTCAGTGAATTGAGCCAGCTGGAGTTGAACCACCGGCGGCAAATCTGGCGCCAGGTGGAACGCCTGCGCAACACGCCCGGTTATGAAAACGTGTACCTGATGGAGACGGCTCCGCAGTTGGGTGTGCGCATGTCGCGACTCTTGGACGGCGTGAAGCAGTTGACCTACGAAGACGCCGAGGCCGGCACGACCTACCCCGACGTGATCGGCTACAGCGGCGACTGGATCAACAGGGACTTCGAGTGGCAGATTCCCTACGGCGCCCTGGTGCCGCGAAAGGTGGACAACATCCTGGCGGCCGGCCGTTGCATTTCCGGCGAGCGGAAGATGGCCGATCTGCTGCGGGTGATTCCGCCGTGCTTTGTCACGGGTCATGCGGCGGGCGTGGCCGCGGCGGTATGCGTCCAGGACGGCTGCCTGGTGCGCGACGTCGAGGTGGCCAAGGTCCGGAACATCCTCAAAGAGCAGGACGCCTATCTGGGCTGATCCCGTTAATGCTTTTACCGCACGTCCACTGCCGCTCTGTTTGCGAACTGCCCCCGGAACGCCTTCGCGGGCTGGGCATCGACTCCGTGCTGGTCGACGTCGATTGCACGCTCAAACGCTACCGTGCCGAGGAGCTTCCGCCGGAGACAGCCGAGTGGCTCGAATGCTTGCGAACCGCCGGCATCGGCGTGTGCCTGGTGTCCAACGGGGTTGGGCGGCGCATCGGATCGCTGGCTGAGCGGCTTCACATTCCGTTCGTGGCAAAAGCTCTGAAACCTCTTCCGTTCGGATGCCGTCGAGCGATCCGGAAAATGGGTTTCGACAGGAATCGCACCGCCATGATAGGCGATCAGCTCTTCGCCGACGTGTGGGCAGGCCGGCTGGCCGGGCTGAGAACGGTCCTTGTTGAACCAATTCATCCGGAGGAGGAGCCCTGGTTCACCCGGCTGAAAAGACCGCTGGAACGGTGGCTGGTTCGCAGGTTTCTTCGCGACAGATGACCCGGGACCGGCTATAATGGTGGTTGAGCTTGACGCGTAGGTGAAGCAAGGCTGCTGAGACAGCCGGAACCACCCACCCTACGCCGTCTGCCGCGAAGGGCCGGTCTTCACCCTGCAACATCCCAAAGTCTTTCAGAGAGTGCCAATGTACGACGAAACGCTTGATCCGATGCCTCCTCACCGGCCGGCCCCACTTGGCTCTGCCGCGCCTCAGCCGGCAGGCCGGCTCCCCTGGCTGTTGTTCCTTCTTCTGCTTGCAATCGCGGTGCTGGTGCTCCCCTACATTACCGAACAGGTTCAGTTTGCCATTACCCGGGGCCGGGCTAGAGCGGAGGCAGAAGTTGCCCGCGTGCAGCTTGCCGAATTCCCCGAGCATGTGAGCCGGTATCGGATTGTCGCCAAAGCGATCGAGCCGTCGGTCGTTGGCATCGAAACCAGCCGGTCGATTGGTCCTGCGCGCGAGGACGAGTTGTCCAGGCTGTTCGGAGAGCGGTTTCCCCGCTATCAGGCCGAGGGCAAGGGTTCCGGCGTCATTGTTGATGAGCAGGGTTATATCATCACAAACTTCCACGTGATCGATAAGGCATCGGAGGTCACTGTCAAGCTCAGCGACGGCCGAGCCGTCCGCAACGTCAAGGTGGTCGGGGTTGACCCACTCAGCGATATTGCCGTGCTGAAGGTCCAGACCCACGGACTGGTGGCCGCCCCGTGGGGCGACAGCGAACGGCTCGAGGTGGGCGATCCCGTACTCGCCGTCGGCAGCCCCTTTGGACTCGCCCAGACCGTCACCGCAGGGATTGTCAGCGCAAAGGGCCGGCGCGGCGTGGTGCAGGATATCAACTACGAAGACTTTCTGCAAACCGATGCGGCCGTCAACCCGGGCAACAGCGGCGGGCCGCTAGTGAACCTCAAGGGCGAGGTGGTGGGGATCAACACGGCCATCTATGGGCCGGCCTACCTGGGAATCAGCTTTGCCATTCCCAGCCAGATTGCACGTGACGTCTACCAGAAGCTCCGCGATACCGGCACCGTGGCCCGCGGCTGGCTGGGGGTCGCCCTGCAATCGCTCGACGACGACCTGGCCGAGCGATTTGCCCTAACAGATACCAGCGGTGCGTTGGTCACGGCGATTCTGCCCGACTCGCCTGCTGCCGAGGCCGGAATCCGGATGGGCGACGTCATAGTCGCGTGGAACGGAGCGCCGGTAGCTGATCCCGCGGTGCTCAGCTTCGCCGTAGCCGGCACCCGCATTGGCTCGAAGGCGACCGTGGCCCTGATTCGCGACGGAAAGCGTGTAGAACTTACGCTGACCGTTGCGGAACGCCCCCCGCAGGAAGGGTAGGCCGGAGGTTGCGAACCGGGCGAGACGCATGTTATGATATGGTTTGGCTTTCGAGTTCTTTGCGGCATCCTGCCTGCATCGGCAGAGATTGCCTGTCCGGAGCACTTCAACCTTGGAGGAATCGACGATGAAATGGCGAGTTTGTGCAATGTCTTTGAGCTTGCTCGGTTTTGTGGCGGCAACCGGCCCCCTGTCGGCCCAGGTGACTGCTGAGAAATCGGAAAAGGGCGTGGTGGTGAAGATCGACGGCGAGCTTTTCACCGAATACCTGGTTGAAGTCGGCGGGAAACCCATTCTGTGGCCCATCATTGGCCCCACGGGTAAGCCAATGACCCGAGCCTACCCCATGATTGAGGGAATCGAAGGCGAGCGAACCGATCATCCACACCAGGCGTCGTTCTGGTTCACGCACGGCGATGTGAACGGATATAGTTTTTGGCACAAAGACTTGACCAAGCACCGGGAATTCAAGCGGATCGAAAGTGGCGAAACAGCGACGATCATCGCCACGAACGACTGGATCGGGCTGGACGGAAAGAAAGTGCTCGAAGACGAGCGCACGCTGGTGTTCGGGAAACAAGGGACCGCCCGGTACGTTGACTTCACAATCGTGCTGAAAGCGACCGAAGGCCCTGTCACTTTCGGCGATACCAAAGAAGGTTCTTTCGGAGTTCGCGTGGCCGAGACCATGAAGGTCGATGCCAAGTTGGGTGGAAAGATTGTCAACAGCGAGGGCCAAACCGACCGGGACGCCTGGGGATTTCCTGCGGCCTGGGTCGACTATCACGGCCCGGTCGACGGCGAGACTGTGGGAATCGCCATTCTGAACCATCCGAGCAGTTTCCGCTTCCCAACCCACTGGCACGTTCGGACCTACGGACTCTTCGCGGCGAATCCGTTCGGGCTGAGCGACTTCCCGTCACCGGCAAAGGATGGCGAGCACACACTTCAGAAGGGCGATGAGTTAACGCTTCGCTATCGTGTTATCTTCCACAGCGGGGATGAGAAAGACGCGGACATCGCGGGCGCATTCGCCGTGTACGCAAAGCAGGAAAAATAGGTTGTGATGCGCGATTCTTCCGGATTGCGGCAACTTTAGTCGTTCTGTGCGATTACCCATCGCGCTTGGTCCCGGCGTGCGCGTATCTTTTGATCCTGTAATGGTTTATGTGCGTCTTTGCCAATGCCGATGCGGCACAGTTCCCGCGTTTGATGCCGCGAATGAAATCATCCTAAATTGCCGATAGTATCTGCTATCGGCACTTACGCTATCTTCCCTAACTTGTGCGGAATTGCCAGTCGTGTGTACATTCCGTACGCATTCAGGAGATCGTTCCCACCCATGGCGACACGGTTTCACCAAATCACCAGTTTGGATGACCTTCGAGAGTACGTTAATTCTACCCTTTGTGAGCACAATCAACTTCAAATAGGTGCGTTTCCGATGACCGAACGCGTTCTGCTACGTGGCGGGCGGCAGTGCGGGGTGATTTTCTGTCTGCACGGTCCACGAGCGGCAAGGTTCACGGCCATATGGGACATGGACCGGAATCAGGTCCTGTTTTATGGGTCGCACGGCGAACGCTTCTTGAAGACCCAATTGATCGAGGCGGCCAGCTTCGAGTGTGCAGCCGCGTAGGCTCAATATTCATACACTATCATCCCGCGGCGACACGGAGGTGCCGTATATGCTTGTTCTTTCCAGGAAGACACACCAGCGAATCAGGCTGGGCGACGCGATTGTGGTCACGGTCATTGGCGTGAGCGGCGACCGCGTCAGACTGGGAATTGAGGCGCCGAGCGACGTGCGCGTGTTGCGCGAAGAACTGGAGCACAAGACAGCACCGGCATGCGAATCGGGTGACATCGCAGTCCCGATTCGTTCAGCATCGGCAGCTTGAGCCAGCAAGAGCGCACCACGAGACGGCCCCCGGCAGCCGGTACTGCCGGGGGTCTGCGCTGCCGTTAGGTGCGAGGTCGCACGACCCCAGTTAACCCGCTGTAGTCGGTGCGGTCTTCTGGATGCCACAGAGGCTCGCCACGCTGAACCCTCTCGGCCAAGACTTCAATCTTCGTGCGGGAGCCGGCAGGCGCATCCGTTGCGCGAAAGTCATCTGTCTCCACAGGGATGAACGTTTCGTCGTGGCCAAACTCCAAGATTGCTTCAAACACGTTCCGCATTCAGATCAACTCCCTCCAAATGGTAACCTCTATACTGCTCTTGCGAAAAAACCGGGTGCGCCGAGATCCCGTACCGGAGGCGCAACCCCCACATGCTACGAAAGGACCTGGGCCGGGTATGACAGATTGCCCTTACGCCCCCCAGGGAACACCTTGACCCGCAACAGTTCTTTCATTATTCACATTTCCGAGCATTAGTCAAGGGGGCCAACCCACTTTTTCCGAAAACCAACCATTGTTTACTGCATAAGTCGTATTATGCGCCGGTTACAGAGACTTTGTCGGCATTTGCAGTACATTAGCTTCGACCGAACCATCCATCGCCTAAACAGGATGGGCTAATTGGCGATTATGGGGTGGGGTGGTTGTCCTCAATGCTCGAGAGACTCTCACCTGGGAAAGCACCGTGTGTGGCATTGGCTCATCCTAATCGGCCCGCGCCGAACATCCCAGCCGCTCATCCCACGGCACCTGCCAAATCATCCAGCCAGCATTCGATAAGGGTCGTCTGGTTGGCGTTGCGATCGATCTGCTCCGCAACCGCCAGGCAACGTTCGAGGCGGAACACGGTCTGCTGCCCCGAAGCCCCGCCCGAAGCCAACGCATGGTCCGCCAGCCGCCGCAACTCGTCCTCTCCGCCGAGGCTTGATCCACTTTGTGCCAGGAGCAACTGACGATAAAACTGTGTGGCAAACCGCACGATTTGTCGGAGTCGGGCTCGCCGGGGGGGGGCCGCCTTGCCCGCCGCATCGACGAACGACGACACGGTCTTCGCAAAGTGCACGCTGTCGAGTACGGGCGCAGTGAGCTGCTCAAGGAGAACGCCGCGGAACGACCAAAGGTCGGGGTCGGTCAGTTCCATTGCCCGCGTCAGACTTCCTTCGCTGTGTTCAGCCAACTCGCGGGCCCTGGCTGGATCCTCCAACACTCCCTCGCGAAGGAGCAGTTCCGCAACGGTCTGTGCAGTCAAGCGGCCGAACCGTACGAGTTGGCAACGCGAGCGGATGGTGGGCAACTGTTTTGCCGGGCTGGTTCCAAGGAGGATGAGCACCGACTTCGGCGGCGGCTCCTCAAGGGTCTTCAGCAACGCATTGGCTCCCTCGGCGAACAGGTGGTCGGCGTCGTCGATCACTGCGATTCGTCGCTTGCCCGAATAGGGCCGCAGCGAAATCTCGTAGCACAATCCTTCGCGGCCCCGATACTCCCTCCTGCCGATCAGCAGTTCAACCGGCAAAGACGATTTTTCCGCGGGTTTGCTCACCACGTGCAGGTCGGGATGACTGCCGGTTGCCACCTGCCGGCAGGCGGGACATGTTTCGCACGGGTCCAACTCGGCCTCCGGCCGGGTATCGCACAGCATGGCCTGGGCCAGCCGAATCGCGAAGCTCCGCTTGCCCACTCCTTCCGGCCCCACAAACAAGAAGCTGCTGGCCAGCCGCCCGCGGGCGGTCGCCCGGCGGAACTGCTCGACGATTCTGTCGTGGCCTTCAATGCCGTGCCAGGCCATGTTCGTGGTCTCCGAGCCGTGGGGCGACTGCTTTCCGTATCGCGTTCTGCACTTCGGCGACGTCGGCCGAGGCGTCGACGACAACGATTTCTCCGGGCCGCCTGGCCGCCTCGGTCAGAAAACCCTTGCGCACGCGTGCGTGGAACGCCGAGCCCTGGCTTTCCATCCGGTCAAGCGTGCCCTTCAGACGCGCAGCGGCCACTTCAGCCGGCACGTCGAGCACAATGGTCAGTTGCGGCATGAGGTTGCCGGTGGCCACGCGACCGACTTCCCACAGCGTATCAATATCGAGCCCGCCGGCATAGCCCTGGTAGACGACGTTGGCCAGCAGGTAGCGGTCGGCGAGAACGGTCTTTCCCGCCTCCAGGGCGGGCCGGATGACCTCCTCGACCATTTGCGTCCGGGCGGCCATGTAAAGAAACATTTCACTGCGGCGGTGGATGCTCAGATCGTGCCGGTCCAACAGGAGTCCGCGAACAGCCTCGCCCAGCGGCGTGCTGCCCGGATCGCGGCAGACAACCACCTCGCGGCCCTCGGCCCGCAGCCATTCAGCCAGGAGCCGGCACTGCGTAGACTTTCCGGTGCCGTCGCCGCCGTCGAGGGATAGGAACATGGTCTGCGACAGGAGCTACGCTCCTCGGCGCTTTCGCCGGGAACTGAAGAACGCCAGCAAGCCCATGCCCGCTGCGGCCAAGATGCCGGTGCTCGGCTCGGGAATCGGCTGATACCAGAACGTAGATGGATCGCCGGCAGCGTTGACCGCCGTCCAGACGTAGGGGTTGCCGTACTCGTCGTTACCGCCGAACAGCCCACTGATGTTGAGGGGGTCGTGGTAGAAATCGGTCTCGACCACATAGACTGGCCCCCAACCGAGGCCATCCGCAGTCGATGTGTCGTAGTGCGTCGCGGAAGGGCCGAAGTCCCAGACGCCGCCCCCGTATGTATCTGTGAGTGTCATAATCTCACGGCGGACCGTGTAGCCGCCGTTCTCGAAACCGGCGGTGCTCGAGTCGTACCCAGGTTCGCCAGGGGCGATGCCGTTGGCATCGTACCGCGTAAAGGTGGTGTCGGGCTCAGCCGCCATCCCCCAGGCAACCGTCATGTACGGATTGTGATTTTCCGGATCGAACGGGCTGCCCGCGGTCTGGCGGTTTTCCGCATTTGGATAGACGTTGGGAAGACTACCGTTGCTGCCGTTGAGCGTCGGATGCGGCCCATTGCCATTCATGTAGTAGCTGATCGTCCACATGGCGAGGCCGCCGGGAGCGTACGGGTTAGGGGTGTATTGTGCGCCGTTGTGGAGCACGGGCCGAAGGTCGATAAGGGTGGGATTCTCCTCATCATCGGCCAAAGCGTCAGCCATGTTCCGATAGCCAATTGACAGGTTCAGTCCGTAGAGCCAGTAGTCGGGCCACTGATCGTTGAACAACCCGTAATTGCCGAAATCGTGGGCCATCGTGGCCGCCATGTTGCTGTTGAACCAACCGTCGTCGACAAATCCGCCGATCTCGTATTGGGCCGCGCTCGACTCGAATGGGTCCACCGGCTGCCCCTGATCGTTCACGGTCCGGTAGACAATCTCAAGACGTCCGTGGAATGTCGTGGGTACGACACCAGCCATGGCAAGATCGACGCAGAACGGCACCAGGGCCGCCATGATCAGAAGATGCTTTCTCATTGTTCAGACCCGTCACGAGTTGAGTTGGATGACACCCGGAGGCACCGCAACCGCCAACATCGTCATACGCTGTGCGTGCTGACCTCTTGGCGAGCGGGGAGAACGGATTTCCCGTAGCGGCGTCTCTCCGAGACGCCGAACTCCGAGTCTCGGAGAGACTCGGCTACAACGTCGTCGGTAAGACTGTTTCTGCCGCTCACCTTTGCATTTGTCCAGTACACACGCATCGCCAACGTCATCAGTTCACCTGCCGCGACCGCCAGGATAGGTCTGAGTTTAGCAAATACGAGAGGCCGTGTCAAGTATCCGGATGGAGCTACGCAGCCCTAGGGAGGGAGACTTGTGGCGTAAGCCTTTTTTGACGCAAAGACTTGCGATGAACATTTTCTCGCAAGAAACCCCGATTCTGGGCTGTCTCGCGACCGATCTGTACCGGGGTTTGGGGTTTCTCCGCACACGCGCCGGCTTCGCGCCGTGTGCGATTGTGACGCGACCGACCCGCGCTGCTGGCACCGGCTACCTTCGCTGCTGCATGCGGAAGGGACGGTCGCCTGAGAACGGTGGCATGCAGAGCGTGCCCTCTATTGCGCCGTGGCGGGCACAGCGAAATCGAGCGTTGAGGTCTTCGTGGGCAGATCGACTTCAATGCGATGATCGGAGAAGAGCATTCGCCCCTCGGGTAGCTCCGCGTCGGGATCGGGCTTCCCGTCGAAGCCGGTAATTGTAACCACGTGCGGCCCCCCGACGGTCCCGCGGTTCGCGCTGCGGGTGTCGTACTTTCCCTCGCGAATCGGAACGGCGGCGGCCGGGCCCGAGTTGCCCTTGGACGTGTCGGGGACAAACAGGATCTGGCCGGCGGGAACCGGTTGCCCGTCGAAGGTGACCGTGCCCGACAGGTCGTATTGCGTCCCCTCGCGCCGGCCGCAGCCCGGAAGAACAACCGCCCCGCAAAACAGGACAACACCCGCCGCAAGACGAAGAAGACGGCAGGCTGACAGATGGTTCATGGCACGAACTCCTTCTTGACCACTTGATTTGACATCAGGTTTCTTCATTGTAGCC
Source organism: Thermoguttaceae bacterium (assembly GCA_034005525.1). Classification (GTDB taxonomy): domain Bacteria; phylum Planctomycetota; class Planctomycetia; order Pirellulales; family Thermoguttaceae; genus PWXP01. The sequence goes on from JAVEUP010000120.1 coordinate 9,197, forward strand.
GGTGCCTGTCTTCAGTACCACTGGGGCGATGGTGGGCTTCGTCCAGCCGAAACGAAAGCGGTGAACGCTGCCATCGGAAGGGTCCATGCGGCCTGACTGATGGAGTCTCGTGATCGGGATTCTGTCAAGGTCACTAAGCGGGATGGTGGATGTCTAGATACTCCCCCAGATACTTTCCTTCGCAGCTTCGCGGCTTGGCATCTTGTCGCTTAGGTATGCCCGGCTCTGCATGACACGCGAAGCCGCGAAATCGCATAGAAAGCAAGGGAAACGCCGTATGGGCTCCCACCACAATGGACTGCGGTCATTCCCCACTGCCATGTTTGACGCAGCTTGTCGTTTCATGGTAAACTCAAAGCTATGCTGGCGGTCGGTCTGCTGGCGGACAAGAAGCACTCTTTCCTGGGAGATGAGAAACCATGACCACTCGACATTTCACCCTGACCGTCGGCTTAGCAGCGGCCATTGCAGCTTGCAGTTCGTGGAGTGCCGGCGGCATCATCAGCGTCCCGTACTGGAACGATTTCTCCGTCGATGCCGACGACTTCAGCACGTTGGGAACGTGGACGCTTGACACTTCAAACCAAGTATACAACACCACGATTTCGGCCGCGTCCACGGAATCCAGGGCTCTGGTGACGGCAAGCGACCTGGGCGGTTCACCGACTACAGCCAAGAGCTTCTGGATGTCGTCGGACTTCACCATCAACCAACTTTCGGGAGGCTCTCCGGCAACGATTGGGTTGCGGGCGCTTTCGACCTACACTGCCGACATCCAAGAAGGCGGAGGAATGCGGATTTGGGGGGGCTCCTTAAACACAAACGTCATTGGCACCTTTCCAGGTGGCCTGCAGACGGACACGTTGTACACGATGTCGCTTCTGGGAACGTATTACGGCGACAAGTTGACACTCGAGTTCTCCGTGACCGATGGGACCCTAACCACGAGCGTCTCACGCGAAGGGATTGCATCGCCCGCAACGGGTCAGGACTTCGGACTTCGTAACCGGACATCGTCCACTTACAGCCAACCGCTGGACGTCGATTTCCACAACTTCACGCTGATTCCGGAGCCGTCGTCGTTCCTTCTGGCTGTGCTGGGGCTGACGGTGTTGGTACCCGCGCGCCGACGACGAGTCAGGTTTTCGTCTTGCCGAGGTACGCGTGATGCAAAGGTATGTCGCGAAAAGTAGACATCACATGAGACGGCCGCAATCCTCGACGTGAACAAGCGAGCCACCCAACTGATCAACCGTTGCCGCCGAAAGAACGAGGCTGTCCCTTTCACATGCACTCACCCCGGCGTCGCCGGAAGGAGCTGGTTTCATATGCCCGCCCAAACGAACCGAACTGCTGATCGTCGTGCCTTTTTCAAGACGGGTGCCGCGGCCGCCATCGGCTGGGTGAGTGGCACGTCGGCCGCGCGAGCGAACGACGCCGCCCCCGGACGCGTCGAAGACGGCGCGTACCTGGAGCCGAATAGGAGGGTACCGGTGGTCGCCGACGCAGACGTCGTGGTATGCGGCGGCGGTCCGGCAGGTGTGGCTGCTGCCGTGGCGGCCGCCCGCGCCGGTGCGAAGGCGCGGCTGATCGAGGCTCACGGGTGCATTGGCGGCATCTGGACCAGCGGACTGTTGAGCTACCTGCTCGATCACGGCAACAAGCCGGGGATCATGCAGGAGATCGTGGCTGCACTGCGCGCCCGCGATCCAGACGCGCGCCGGGCGCCGAACATGGTCGATCCCGAGGCCATGAAGATCATTCTCGAGCAAATGTGCCTCGAGGCCGGCGTCGATATCCAACTGTATACCCAGTGCGCGGCGGCCGTCCGGAACGAGGCCAACCGGCTCGCGCTGGTGGTCACCGAGTCAAAGTCGGGCCGCGAGGCCATCGCAGGCAAGGTGTTCATCGACTGCACCGGCGAGGGCGACGTCGCCCATCAGGCCGGCTGTGGATGGGACTATGGCCGGCCGGAGACCGGCGATGCCCAGCCGATGAGCTTCATCGTACTGCTGACGGGCATCCATCTCGACGAGGTCCGCCCCTACGTTTCGTCGATGCCCGGCGATACGTGGGCCGAGCCGAAGGACGCCCTGGCCGCGGTGATCAAGGAGTCGAGCGGCTTCGGCCCGTCCTACGCGAAGCCCTCGCTGTTCCCGATCCGGGAAACGCTCTTCTGCCTGATGGCGAATCATCAATACGAATTCAAAGGCTTCGATGCCAGCGACGTGACGAAGGCCACCCTGCAAGGCCGCGCCGAACTTCACCGGATGATCGACGGGCTGCGCAGCCTGGGCGGCCCCTGGAAGGACGTTCGGATATGCAGTTCCGCCGAGCAGATTGGCGTGCGGGAAAGCCGCCGCATTCATGGGCGCTACACGATTAGCATGGACGATATCGAGCGCGGCGCCGAGTTCGACGACGCCGTGTGCCGCTGTACGTTCCCGATCGACGTGCATTCCACAACGGCGGAGAAAGGCAAGGGCATTGAGCGGGCCCCATTCCGCGCCAAGCCGTTCGACATCCCTTACCGCTCGCTCGTTGCCAAGGACGTCGACGGCTTGATGATGGCCGGCCGCTGCATTTCCGGCGACTTCTACGCGCATTCGGCGTACCGGGTGACCGGTAACGCGGTCGGAATGGGGCAGGCGGCGGGATTCGCCGCGGCGGCTGCCGTGAAGGACGACGTGCTTCCCCACCAGATCGATTGGGCCGAGCTTGGAAAGACGGCCCCTTGGGCCGAGGAGACCTAGTCGGCCCGGAAGGTATCCGGTTCGCCGCCGTCGCGGCTGGCCGTCGACAAATAGACGTCGAAGTTAATCGACTCGCTGACAAAATGCGTCGAGCCGTCGGCCAGGAGGAACTGGGTTCCGCCCGGGTGCTGGCTACCGAATCCGGCGTCGTTGAATCGGCCAAGGGTCGCCCCGGGGTTGATCGGATACGCGACGTTCTTGCAGGATCCATGCGCCTCATTACCCGTCGAGCTAGGACCACGAATCCATGAACGGAACCTCTTGTATCCCTTCCAAGAGATTTCGCCTACGGCAAACGTGTTGCTGGTACCGTCGGTGATATCGCGAAAACGCACGCTGCGGTTGTCGAACAAGATGCCCTGCTGGGCCTGTCCTCCAAAGTCATTGCCACGGTTGAGCACCGTGTAGGCGGTTCCGTTCACCGGATTGGTTCCTACCGGCCCCATGACACCCTGGTAGTGCGTTGCATACGCATCTTGGCCAGCAGACGTGGGGGGGAGACGCTCGGAGAAGGTTGAGCCCCCGGCCGAGAGGTTCGAGTAGAGTTCGGGGCAACTTGGGCAAAGGTACGTCGAAATGGCCACCTGTCCGTGTTCCGCCCGCCCGTTCGACGTCTGCCCGCTCGACAGGGTATACCGGCCGGCATTGAAGTCGAACTGGTCGTACAGGGGCTTCTGCTCGATGTAAGGGAGGAGGAACACCAGGTAACCAAGCTGGTTCACGGCAAGCCCACCCGGCGGAAAGCTCTTATGGGCGCTGTGGTAATTGTGCAATGCCAGCCCGATTTGCTTCAGGTTATTGCTGCACTGCATCCGGCGGGCCGCCTCGCGCGCCGCCTGAACGGCCGGCAGCAGCAGGGCAATGAGGATGCCGATGATCGCGATCACGACCAGAAGCTCAACCAGGGTAAAACCATCGGGCTTTTCCGCAGTCCGATCCATGAAGACTCCCTAATCTGCTCGGAAGGTGTTCGGTTCGCCGCCGTCGCGGCTGGCCGTAGACAAATAGACGTCGAAGTTGATCGACTCGCTGACAAAATGCGTCGAGCCGTCGGCCAGGAGGAACTGGGTTCCGCCGGGATGCCGGCTGCCGAAACCGGCGTCGTTGAATCGGCCGTACGTGGCGCCGCCGTTGATGGGCTCGGCGGCGTTCTTGCAGGACCCCTGGGCTTCCTTGTCGCTGGAGCTGGCGCCGCGAATCCAGGAGCGGAACTTCCCGTAGCCGTTCCACGATATCTCCCCGGCGGCAAACGTATTGCTGGTGCCGTCCGTAATGTCGCGAAAACGCACGCACTTGTTGTTGTACAACACACCCTGCTGGGCCTGTCCGCCCCAACTGTGCGACCGGTTGAGCACGATGTATGCGACGTTGTTCACCGGGTTGGTTCCGACCGGGCCCATCACACCCTGGTAATGAGTGGTGTAGGGATCCTGGCCGCTCGCGGTGTCGGGCGTGCGCTCCGAGAAGTTCGTGCCGCCTGCCGAGAGATTGGAGAACAGATCGGGGCAACTGGGGCACAGATAGGTCGGGATGGCCACCTGGCCGTGTTCCGCCCGGCCGTTCGACGCGGCGCCGTTGAGCGTGTAGCGGCCCGCGTTGAAGTTGAACTGGTCATAAAGCGGCTTCTGCTCGATGTACGGCAGAATGAACACCAGGAAGCTCAACTCGTTGACTGCCAGTCCGCCCGGCGGAAAGCTCTTGTGCGCGGAATGGTAATTGTGCAACGCCAGGCCGATTTGCTTCAGGTTGTTGCTGCACTGCATCCGGCGGGCGGCCTCGCGTGCCGCCTGGACGGCCGGCAACAGCAGGGCGATCAGAATGCCGATGATGGCAATCACCACAAGCAATTCGACCAGGGTAAAACCGGTGCGTCTTTCAAGGTTTCGACACATCAGAATTGTTCCGTTTCGCGAACAAGAAGCTTGGGGGAGCAATGCCCCCTGACAGAAACCGGCTGAACGCCGCGCTGGCAGATGCGACTACCAGCAGACGCTGCACGCTGACCACCCTTCAGAATAACCGAAGTGTCATAAATGGTCAACAACGCGTGTGTGCGGTAAGGTTTTCTGGCGTAGGGTGGGTCAAGGAGGCTCGTTTCCCAGAACGGCCCGGGTGACTTATAGCCAAGCCCTAATGAAGAGCGTGCCACCCGGCCGAATGAATGGGTAAAACTTGACGCCCTGGGATGGCTTAGCCATAATGATTCCCGGTTCTCCAACCTAATGGGTTCCGAGGTTTGGATATTTGCACGATACAAACGAGGAGTGCGCAGTGGGCACGATCAACGATACCCGGCAGGCCGGGCTAAGCCGGCGTAAGTTCATGGCCACGGCAACGGCAGCGGCCGGCGTGTTTGGCGCCCGGCCATTGTCGGCCGCGGGAATGTCCGATACCGACACGATTCCCGCGCCGTCCCGCGACGTACCCATCGTGCGGCGGGTCGACGTGCTGGTGTGCGGCGGCGGGCCGGCGGGCGTGGGTGCGGCCCTGTTCGCCGCCCGGACAGGCGCGAAGACGATGCTGCTGGAATCGATGCCGTTCCTGGGCGGTGTTTGGACCGCCGTGGGCGTGTCGCACCTGATGGCGGGGCGAGGACGCTCGGGCGTCAACGCCGAGATTCACAGCCGATTGCCGGTCCACCAGGTCTTCGGCCGGAATATCTACCTCATCGAGGACATGAAGATACTGCTGGACGACCTGATGGCCGAGGCCGGCGTCGAGGTGCAGGTTCATACCCGGGCCGTGGCGGCTGCCAAAGACGGCAGCCGGCTGCGCGGCGTGTTCACCGAGAGCAAGTCGGGACTGGAGTTCATCGAGGCCAAGATGGTGGTCGACGCCACCGGCGACGGCGACGTTGCAGCCGCGGCCGGGTGCGAATACGAAATGGGCCGTCCCTTCGACGGCCGGACACAGCCGGTCACCCTGTTCGGCACCATCGGCGGCTATCAGGGCGAGCCAGCCAAGGGGGCGGCACTGGTTGAGATTCTCAAGCGAGGCGGCTGGCAGCCGAGCTATCCGCCGGTAACCCTCTTTCCTCAGCCCGGGCAGCCTGGCGTGTTCGTTCTCATGGCCACGCAGTTCTATGGAGTTGATGCCACGAACGTGCGCGACCTCAGCCGGGCGGAAATGCTTGGCCGACAGGAAATCCGGAAGTGCGTCGAAGTCTTCAAGGAGCACGGCGGCGATGCTTGGAAAGACGTCTTCCTGATCAAAACGGGGCCGGCGATCGGCGTGCGCGAAACACGGCGCATCCGCGGCCATTACTACCTGACGTGGGAAGACCTCGACCGCGGCGCGCAGTTCGAGGACGGCGTTGTCGACGTGACGGCGGGTTCGAACATCCACAGCGTGGACGACCCCTACGGCGACGGCCCGCCCAAGGGCATGATTGCTCCGCCGAAGTTCCGCGTACGCCCGTACCAGATACCCCTGCGTTGCCTCATTGCCCGCGATGCTGATAACCTGCTCACCGCCGGCCGCTGCATCTCGGGCGACCATTATGCCCTGGGCAGCTACCGGCTGACCGGCAGCGTGGCACAGACCGGCGAGGCGGCCGGCATGGCTGCCGCCCTGGCTGTCAAGGAGAACGTGGTGCCGCAGGCGCTGGACGGCAAGAGCCTGGTGGAACAACTCGACGCGATGCGCGGCGACAAGCCGGCATGAAGCCGCCGGTGAACGGCGATCTTCTACATCCCGCCGACGTTCGGCGTCCAATCGGGGCGGCGCGGGTCCTGATGGAAGCGGGCGTAGTAGTCGCCGTGTTCCTCGTAGTAGCGTTGGTAGCGGGCCATCTTCTCCTCGTCCAACTCGACGCCCAGCCCCGGCCCGTCGGGCACCCGAATGGCGCCGTCAATGTAGGGAAGCTTCCCGCCGGCGATGATGTCGTCTTCCAGGTAATGGTAGTGCGCGTCCCCGGCGGCGTGCATGGCGGGAATCGTGCATGCCGTATGGATCATGGCGGCCAGTTCCACGCCAAACTCCGCACCTGAATGCATGGCCACTCCCAGGTTGAACGTCCGGCACACGGCGCACAGATCCTTCACGCCGCGCGGGCCTTCCCAGTAGTGCAGGTCCGTGAGCACGATATCCACACAGCCGAGCCGGATGGCCGGCCCCAGGTCGTCGAACTTGTTCGGATACATGTTCGTGGCCAACGGTACCCGCACTTGCTGCCGCACGGCACGCATCCCTTCCAGGCCCCACGCGGGGTCCTCGAAGTACTCGACGTCGAGCCCCTCCAGTCGCCGACCCACGCGCACCGCCGTGGCGACCGACCACACGCCGTTCGGATCGATCCGCAAACCGAACCCGGCGCCCAGGCGGTCGCGGCACAGTTCCAGCACGCGGGCTTCCTCGAACGGGTCGAGCACGCCGGCCTTCAGCTTCATGGCACCAACGCCGAGCGTCTCGTGCAGTTCGACGCACAGGTCGGCCATGTCTTCAGCGCAGGTGTCGTCGCCGCCGCCGGGCCGGTCGTATCGCCAGAACAGGTAGGCGATCATGGGCACGGCGTCGCGCACCTTGCCGCCGAGGAGTGCATGGACCGGCACGCCCGCGGCCTTGCCCTGGATGTCGAGGCATGCGATTTCCAGCGCGCCGTACAGCCGTGCATTCGACAGGTAGTAGATGCTGCGCAATACCTTTGCCTTGATGGCTTCGAGGTGGAACGGGTCCATGCCCACGATGCGCGGCTTGAGCTTTTCCAGTGCGCCGCGCTGGTCGCCGCCTCCCACCTCGCCCAGCCCGACAATACCCTCATCGGTGATCAACTCCACGACCGTACGCATCATGTAGCCCGGGTGAACACCCGTGTTGTGCCGGAGCATGGAGTTCATGGGAATCGCCACGGTTCGGGCACGCAGGTCGATAATCTTCATTGGCATGTACCTTTGCTATCTTTGTCCGTAAAACAGGCTTCCACCTCCCCGTGGGATAAGCTTCCAGCTTGTCATTGAAGGCAAGCTTCGAGCCGATCCTGCGGGCATGACAAGCTGGAAGCTTATCCCACGGGAACTACCTCAGACTCCATCCGCCGTCTACCACGAGGGAGGCACCAGTCACGTATCGGGCGTCGTCGCCGGCCAGGAAGACGGCGACCCTGGCCACGTCGTCCGGCTCGCCGATCCTTCCGGCGGGTATGCGGGCGATCACCTTCGCCTCATACTGCGGATCGGCCAGCACTTCACGGTTGATGTCGGTCCGAATGGCGCCGGGGGCAATCGCGTTGACGGTAATGCCGAACGGACTGTATTCGAGCGCCAATTCCCGCGTCATCATAAGCAAACCACCCTTGCTCATGCCATAGGGGGCGAAGAAACCGGTCGCCCGCTCGTCGTGGACCGAGGTAATGCTGATCACCCGCCCCCAGCCACGCTCCTTCATGCCGGCCAACGCGCGTTGCGAGCAGAAAAACGCCCCCTTAAGGTTCGTGTCGAGCGTCGTGTCGTACAGGGCCTCGTCGCACTCGGCCGCCGATTTTCGGTACTCGACGCCGGCGTTGTTCACGAGGATGTCGATGGGGCCGAACTCGGCTTCCACATGATCGAACATGGCGTCGATCCGGCCGGTTTGCCGCAGGTCGGCCTCGACGGCCAGGGCGCGCCGGCCAAGGCGCCGAATCCGCCGGCAAACGTCCTCGGCAAGGTCCGTGCAGAAGAAGTCGTTCACCACGACGTCGGCACCGGCTTCGGCAAGGCGCATCGCCACGGCGGCGCCGATGCCGCGCCCGGCCCCGGTAACCAGTGCAACACGGTTGGTCAAGTCGGTCATTCCAAAGGCTCCACAGATGATTCGTCGATCGCGTCGCCGGCGAAAGTCGTGTATCGGGCGATCAGCACGACCACGCCGGAAAGGAAGTACACGGCCGCCATCGACGCCATGGCGGTGCTCATGTCCATGCGGTCGGCCATCCAGCCGAGCAGGGCCGGCGCCGACGCGCCCATGACGAACGCGCAGGCGAGCATCAGCCCGACGGCCGACGCGCGGTACCGCGGCTCGATCACCTCGAACGGCGCGGCGAACAGGTTCGAGTCGTAGATGCCCCGGAAGAATCCGAACAGTGCCAGGGCGATACAGCAGGCAATCGGCCCGCCACCCATGCCCATCCATATAATGAACGGCGCGGCGAGCATCAGACCGAAATACTGGAACTCCATGCGGGCCGCCCGGCGCCGTACGGCCAGGCGATCGGAGAGCCGCCCGCCCAGTGTGACGCCCAGGAATGCTCCGGCATAATGGGCCGCCATGGCCCAGAAACTCGCCCAGAACAGTTCCATGCCATGCTGCTCTTTCAGGAACGACGGCATCCACGTCCTGTAGCCGTTCTCAACGAACACGTGCCCGGCAAACGCCACGGCCAACAGCCACACGGTCCGTTTGCCCAGCACGTGCCGAAGCACCTCCAGCACGGTTGGGGGGCGCTCCTGCGCGCCTGCTCCGCCGCCGGCCGTGCGCGGCATGGCCGTGTCGCGCACGCGGAACAAGACGACCACGGCCATGAGAATGCCGGCCACGCCGAACAGGTAAAATGCGTTCCGCCAGCCGTATTGCTGCCCGACGAGCGCCGCGAGCGAACTGGCGATGATCCCGCAGTAAAGGGCCGTCTGGTGGATAGCCATGGCCGTGGCGCGGGTCTTGTGGTGGAACTGGCCGATGAGCGAATTGGCCGCCGGATAGTAGCAGGCGCCGCCCACGCCGTCGGCAAGGCTGCGGAACACCAGCAGGGCCAGCAGCGCGGGCACCAGCCCGGCGGTCAGGCCGGTCAGCAGCGTGGCCGTGCTGGTCGTGGCAATGCTGAACAGCACGACCCACTTCCGCCGGAATGCATCACCTGCATACCCGGCCAGCGGCACCATGATGCCGTATACCACCATGAAAAGCGTGCCGACCAGCCCGAACTGGAACCTGGTCAGGCCGAGATCGTCGCGGATCGGGTTGGCGAGGTTATTGAAGATCTGGCGGTCGGCTTGCGACAGGAAGAAGGTGCACCAGAGCAGTACGATGAGTTCCCACTTGTAGGGAATCAGGCGGCGTGCCCCGCCCGGCCCATCGCTGCTCGGCTTATCGTTACTCGATGCTTCAGAAACGGCCATACTTGGCATACACTTCAAAGGGGTCCAGGCCGGCGGCCATGTCGGCGCGGCTTTTTGCCTCGCCCTGGCACCACTCCTCGGCCAATTCCAGCACGCGCAGTGTATCATCTTTCGGCACGATGACCACGCCGTCGTTGTCGCCGAAAACGTAGTCGCCGGGATGCACGATCAGTTGGCCATCGATGCCCTCGACGAAGATCGGCACCTGATAGTCCACTGCCATGGCACGGCCGAACGCTTCTGCCGGATTGCGGAAGCGGCAAAAGGTGGGGAACTCCATTTCCAACAGCTTCACGCTATCGCGCGTGCTGCCGTCAATGACGGCCCCGGTGCAGCCGGCTGCGCGGGCGGCGGTGGCGCTGATCTCGCCGAACTGGCCGCAGTTGCGATTGTTCTGGGTATCGCGCACCTGGACGCAGCCGGGCGTCATGTCGCGGAGCATGGCCAGCCGGATATTGTGGGTCTTCGTATCACGGCTAGGCGTGCTCACCATCCGCACGGTGAACGCCGGCCCGGCCACCTGCATGGCAGGGTTGAGGGGATAAATCCCTCCGCTCATCGCCCGCCCTGAAAGCCCGAAATGCTCGCACGCGTCGTATACCAGGCCGGCATACAGTGTCTTGAACCTGGCGGCCACGGCCGCCACGTCATAGGGGAGTTCCAAAGGTGCGGTCTTCACGTCGATTGACATTGCCACGGGTCCTTAAGGAGTTCGGTGCCTGCTTTTTCGTAGGGTGGGACCAGCAAGCCGCATTCTTGGTGGGCCGTTGGTCGCTTGAATCGGACGTGGTTCCAGCGCACGGCGTCCTAACCAGCTTGGGTGCGGCTTGTGCAGGCCCACCATCGATCTGCGCGACCTTGTCTCACCCTACATCTGCTTCGATCATAGCAGCCTCCGGGCGGCGCTACCTATTCACCGGACTGTAAGATACGATATAATTACTGAACTTTTCGTCGCTGCCTGTGGAGCGCCGCCGGCCCGGGCAGATACGATGTTGTCAAAGCAGGAAGGGTTTACCGGCCCCGCCGGGAGAATGACCGATGAGAGAACGCTTGCCGGAACATGTCAGACTGGCCCCCGGCACAGCAACTCCGCGTCGCCGCGTGGCGTTGTTGATTGAAGCAACGCGCAGCTACGCCCGCGGGCTTATTCGCGGGGTGGCTCGCTACAATCGCGAGCATCGGGGGTGGTCGATCCATTTCATGCCCCAGGGACTTGGCGAGCCGCCGCCGAAGTGGCTGCCCAACTGGCGGGGAGACGGCATCCTTGCCCGAATTGACGACCGGCAAATGGCCGAGGCCGTGCTGGCGACCGGGCTGCCCGTCGTGGAAATGCGGCGGCTGCACCTCGACCTCGGATTGCCGACGATCGGGCCCGACCACAGAGCCGTGGCGCAACTGGCCGCCGAACACCTCCGCCAGCGCGGTTTCCAGCAATTCGGTTTCTGCTGTTCGCCGCGAGGCAGTCACCCCACCACCGACGCCCTGGCTGAGTCGTTCGTGCAGTCGCTTGCCCGGGTGGGACGCCCGTGCAAGGTGCTGTACCTGCCGCGCGGCCGAAGGACCAGCCCGGGTGAAGACCAGCTCGACGCCATTCGCAAGTGGCTCATGCGCCTGCCGAAGCCGCTCGGCGTGATGGCCTGCAACGACGACCGCGCGTTGCAGGTGCTCGAAGCCTGCCGGCGAAGCGGCTTCCGCGTGCCGGACGAGGTGGCCGTGGTTGGCGCCGGCAACGACGACTGCCTGTGCAACCTGGCGCTGCCGTCGCTGACGAGCGTCGACCTGAATCCGCAGCGCATCGGCTACGAGGCGGCCGAACTGCTCGACCGGCTGATGCTGGGCGAGCGTGCCCCGCAGGCCCATACGCTGGTCGAGCCGCGCGGCATCGCCATGCGGCTATCGACCGACGTGCTGGCAACCGACGACCAGGCCGTGGTCAAGGCCATCAGCTTCATTCGCGAACACGCGTGCGAGCGCATTCAAGTGGCCGACGTCTTCCGCCACGCGAAGATGTCGCGGGCCGCGCTGGAGCCCAGGTTCAAGGCAGCCTTGGGGCGCACGGTGTACCAGGAAGTCCAGCGGGTGAGGGTTGAGCGGGTCAAGCAGCTTCTGGCCGATACCGACCTGCCGCTGAAACAGGTTGCCCATCGCGCCGGATTCCAATATACGGAGTACATGATGCGAGTCTTCCGCCGCGCCACGGGGCAGACGGCAAAGCAATACCGTGAAGACAACCGAAGCTGACCCTTGGCGCCTCTGCGTGAAATGTGAGAACCCCAAACCTTGCACGCGAAGCCGCAAAGCCGCCAAGGCGCGAAGAGATGCAACGGCAAGAAGGAGAAATAGATGACAGAGAATGAGATAGCCAAGATCGTGGTGGACGCAGCATACTGCATCCACAAGCACTTTGGGCCGGGTCTGCACGAGACTGTCTACGAGGTGTGCTTGGTCCACGAATTACGGAAGCGCGGATTTCAGGCGGAACGGCAGAAGCCAGTGTCCATCAAGTACGACTCGATCACCTTCGACGAGGGGTTTCGGGCCGATGTTGTGGTCGAAAACAGAGTCGTACTGGAATTGAAAGCTGTGGAAACGATTCATCCGGTCCACAAGAAACAACTGCTCACCTACCTGCGCCTGACCGGCACACGCCTCGGACTACTCATTAACTTCGATGTGCCCCTGATCAAAGATGGTATCTCACGAGTTGTCAATGGCTTACCAGAAGACCAGTAAATCAATCTTACCTTTGCGACTTTGCGGCTTGGCGCCTTTGCGTGAAATGTGAGAACCCCAAGCCTTGCACGCGAAGCCGCAAAGCCGCCAAGGCGCGAAGAGAACAGAGGACACAAGTAGAGACAGTAGAACTGTATAACGTATAATGCCCAAACAACCGACGATTCCGCAGCGACCATAGGGCTGTTCCATTCATGATAACTGAAGCGAGAGGTAAGACCATGCTGAAGAAAGCGATCGTTACAGCAGGATTGTTCTGGGTATCAGGGATTCTACTCGCGCAGGAGGTCCAGTCCCGTGTGCCGGTGGGGCCGGGATTTGAGCATTTCATCACGCGCGAGGGCAACCGGCTGATGGACGGCGACCGCGAGTTCCGCTTCGTGGGCGCGAACATGCCCGGGCTGGTAGTACCCTACGATTATACCCTCCGGCTGCCGGAACGCATGAACCTGCCGACCCCTTGGGAGATCGAGAACGCCTTCCAGACGCTGTCGCGCATGGGGATGCTCGTGGTGCGCACCTGGAACCTGCCGATGCGCGCTCCCGACGAGGCACCCAAGCCGTGGCACTACGTGCTGGCGCCCGGCCAGTTCAACGAGGGGGCGTTCGCGACTATCGACCACACGCTGGCGATGGCGAACAAGTACGGCGTGCGCGTGATGTTCTGCTTCACGGCCGAGGCGGGCGACTACCTTGGCGGCATTGGCACCTACGCGGCCCACCGCGGGAAGCCACGGGCCGCATTCTACACGGACCCGCAACTGCGCGACGATTACAGGGCCACCCTACGCTTCGTGCTCAACCGTGTAAATACGGTAACCGGGGTTCCCTACAAAGACGACAAGGCGATCCTTGCGTGGCAGTTCGGCAACGAAATGTACAGCGCCACACCCGAATGGCTGACCGACATGGCCGCCTTCATCAAGGGCCTCGCCCCGAACCACCTCGTGGCGGAAACTCGCCACCATCCCGCATTCGCGCCGCAGCTTATTGACCCGAACATCGACCTGCTCACGCGCCATTACTATACCGACTACCGCGAGTCCGGCGCCGACTGGAGTGGGGCGGTGCGCCGGGAGGTCGAGCAAATTGGGGGACAGCGGCCGTTCTTCGTGGGCGAGTTCGGGCCGTATATCGACGGCAAGGTCCTGTCGCGCGAGAACGTGCAGGAAAAACTCAAGGCGTTCCTCGACACCTGCATCGAGACCGAAGGCGTGGCCGGCACACTGCTGTGGAGCATGTACTTTCACCACGAGGCGGGCGGGTTCTATTGGCACCAGATATTCACCTATCCGAGCGTCTGGTCCTATCACTACCCGGGATTCCCCAGCGCCGATACCCAGGCCGAGATCGAGATCATGCGCGAAATGCGCGATGCGGCTTTTCGGATCCGCTCGCTGCCCGTGCCGCCGGCGGAACCGCCCGACCCGCCGGAATTGCTGCCGTTTGACGGTGTGCCGCTCTTCTCATGGCGCGGGTCGGCCGGCGCGGAAGGGTACGACATTGAAAGGGCCCCGACCGCGAACGGGCCGTGGACGACGCTGGCCGAAAACTTCTCGGATGCCGAGGTTGCCTACCGGCCGCTTTTCAGCGACGAGACGGCCAAGGCCGGCGACACCTGGTTCTACCGTGTGACCGCACGGAATGCCGGCGGTGTGTCGGAGCCATCCGGCACGATCGGCCCAATCCAGGTCAAGGAGGTGTGTCTTGTTGATGAGTTTCACGACCTCACTCGCGTGACCGGCAAGTCGGAGGGTCTGACGCTCGATAACACGTATAATGCAAGATACGCCGAGTACCTGTTCCGTGTGCGCGGCGAAGCCGACGACTGGATAGGTTATTCGGTCACCGGAAGCGTGCGCGAGGCGCGGGTGACCGCTTTCTTTGTGCCCGAGCAGGGGCCGATTCGCGATCCAGTCTTCCTGGCGTCGGCCGACGGACAGACGTTTGCACCCGCGGCGATCTCGTCGCGAGTCGAGCGGGCATACATCGCACCGCCGCACCGGGGCGACCAGCACCGCCGGACGCAGGTGGACTACACCCTCGCGCCGCCGCCAGGTACGCGCCACCTGAAGGTGGTTTGGTCAACCGCCATGGCGCTCGACCGGGTGGAAATCTATCATCCGGGAGAAGGCAGTTAGCCCGGATGAAACCGTTTACGGGAGGGCTGTCCCAATTTTCTCGGCACGAACGGGAAGTTGCCCAACGGGTCACCGGGTCCGGCCGCGAAAATGGGACTGTCCCCTTCACGTGCAGCGGAGAGAACTGCCGGCGCTGTCGCCGTCTTCGATGCGGGACCCGTGGAGGAGGTAACCGACCTTCCGAATCCCCCTGGCATTCGGGCAGTTGGCATGGTATAATTGGAACCCCTGATTGGGCGGGTCACGATGATTCATCGCGACTGCCGGAGCGGCTCATTGAACAAATCGGTGCGAGACACAGGTTCAGTAACCGTTCACGGGGGACTGTCCCAATTTTCGCGGCACACAGGGCAATATGCCCAATGGGTCAACGGCTCCGGCCGCGAAAATGGGACTGTCCCCTTCACGTGCAGCGGAGAAAACAGCCTGCGCCACTGACCCGTGCGCGCTTACCAGGTTCAAGACCATGCCAGATGATCCCAACCGCAGCGCGGGGGCCCCGTCGGGCACAGTAGCCAGGCATCTCGAACAGCTTGCCGAGCGGTTCGACGCGGCGTGGCGAGCCGGCAGACGGCCCCGGATCGAAGAGTTCCTGGGCGACGCGGCGCTGAGCAAGAACCCGGTTGGGCTCCGCCAGGTGCTCCTGGAACTGGTCCGGCTCGATCTGGTCTGGCGATGGCGCTCGCCGTCGGCCGAGACGCTTTCCTCGAGAATGGCGTCGGAGAAGACCGACGGCGGCACCGGTGCGTTGTTGCCCAGCCGGCCGAAGCTCGAAGACTACTGCCGCGTCTACCCGGTGCTGGGCCCGCTCGACGGCCTGCCCGACGAGCTGATCGTAGCCGAGTACGACACCCGGCATCGGCATGGCGATAAGCCCTCGCACGCGGATTATTGCCAGCGATTTCCCACCAAGGCCGTACAGTTGGTCGAGCTGCTGCGGGAGGCCGACTTGGCCCTCCCACCGCGCCCCGGGGCACTTGCCGAGACAACCGCGTTGCCCGCCGACGCGGGCCTCGACCTGCGGCCGATCACGCGGGAGCGGTTTCTGGAAGACCTTGCTGAAAGCGGGCTGATGACCGCCGAGCAGGCGGCTGCCGTGCTGGAAAGCCTGCCGCCTACGCAGTCGTCTGAGCAAGACCCCGGCGACGGGTGCGCCCTGGCCGCACGGCTGGTCCGGGCCGGGCGGCTGACGCGGTATCAGGCGGAGCAGCTTTGCCGGGGCGAGACGGGTATGTTGGCGTTCGACGAGTACGTGGTGCTGGACCGCCTGGGCGCCGGCGGCATGGGCGAGGTGCTCAAGGCCGAGCACCGCAGCATGGGCCGCATGGTGGCCGTGAAGGTACTGGCCCCGAAGCTGGTCGACTCGCCCGAGGCGGTCAAGCGGTTCCATCGCGAGGTCCGCGCCGCGGCGCGGCTCATCCACCCGAACATCGTGGCCGCGTTCGACGCCCGCGAACACGCCGGCCGCCACTGCCTCGTGATGGAGTATGTCGAGGGGTTCGACTTGGCGCAGATTGTCAAGCGGCAGGGCCCGCTGCCGGTGGCCGAGGCGGTCGATTACATCGTCCAGGCCGCCCGCGGGCTGCAATTCGCACACGAGAACGGCATTGTCCACCGCGACATCAAGCCGGCCAACCTGCTGCTGCAAACGCCCTCCTCGTCGTCCAGCAGGGCAGCCACCGGCGTCACTCCGCGGGCAACTGTAAAGATCCTCGACATGGGCCTGGCGCGGTTGGACGACGCCGCAGGCGGCGCCGGGGACAACGACGACCAGCTTACCGACTCCAGTCAGATGATGGGCACGTGCGACTACATGGCCCCGGAACAGGCGGTCAATACGCACACGGTGGACCACCGTGCGGACATTTACGCACTTGGCTGCACGCTGTACCGGCTGGTGACCGGCAAGCGGCCCTACACCGGCGCCACGCCGGTCCAGGTGCTCATGGCCCACCGCGAGGCGCCCATCCCGTCGCTGCGTGAAGGCCGCGACGACGTCTCGCCGCAGCTTGACGCCGTATACCGGCGCATGGTGGCCAAGCGGCCCGAGGACCGGCAGCGGTCGATGGCCGAGGTGATTGACGAGCTTTCGGCCTGCTGTGTGCCGGAAGAGGCCGAAGAAGGGCATAGCGACAGCGCCCTGAAGGCCTTCCTGCACGACGTGGCCGCGCAGAGCACCGGCACGGGGGTGACCCGCGCTGCGGGGGTGTCGAGCACGGGTGGGGCCAGCGGGCCGTCGCGTACAGGCGGCGGTCTATCTTCTGTTGCCGGGGTCGGCCTTGCACCGGCGGTTTCTGCCGTGCGTTCGTCGCGGCCGTATCTGCTGGTG
>JAVEUP010000121.1:0-25947 GCA_034005525.1 Thermoguttaceae bacterium
CCGATCTGCGGAAGGTCCTGGGCGTCGTCGCGGTGGCGGTCGTGGTGGCCCTGCTTGCCATACTCGCGACAGGGCTGGGACGTTTTTAAGGGGGCCGGGGCCGGGATTCTCTACCCGCGCAGGCCGGCACCGGCCCGGCAACGGGCGATCGGCCGAGGACGAGGTCGATTCCATGCACAGCACCGGCATTCACCCGCCGTCGAATAACTCGCGCTGCCCGCGCGAGGCGGGCCTTCGGGGACGGTTGGGCTGTCTTTCGTGGGCACGTTGCTCGTGCAGTCCCTGCCAAGCCGGCCGGCCGAGGATCATTCGCCCGCTTGGTCGAGGATGGAATGGCGAAGCGAGTGTGCGATGAGGAAACCGAGTTCTCCGGTCAAACGGTTCATCCCGGGATCCCCAGCCTATCCATGGCGGCGAGTCCTCCGCTTAGGGCCAGCCCTTCGGGCTTCCATATTGCACTTGTCTTCAACCCGGGGTTGCGCCTCGCTCGTTCCTCGCATCGGCTTCACCCCGGGCTGCGAGTGGCGTGGAAGACAGAATCCCGAAGGGATGGCCCTATTCGGAACAGAAGCCAGCCTGCGCCGCCACCCGTGAACGGCTACCGTTGCACGCACCACGGCTTGTGGGTGTCTGAGACCTCTGGGCGGGGTAAAGACCCCCGACCGACCCGTTTACATCGCATACTTGTTTCTTTGCGTCCTTGCGGCTTCGCGTCTTTGCGTTGAATCTTTGTCCGTCTACCCAACGCAGGCGCCGTCACGCTTAACGCAAAGGCGCCAAGCCGCGAAGACGCAAAGAGAAAGTCTGTTCTTCCCCTCGCATTGGCTTCCTTGGCGCCTCTGACTCGGAAAAGTCTCCGAGCCTCCGCTGGCCCATTTCTTGCCTTGCAAAACGCGTCCGATTTGCTAGACTCAGCTAAATATACATATACATGCGTCCACTTCATCACGCGGTCGGGGGGCATGACGGAGGGTGAATGTGGAAATCCGGAAGATTGCCAGCCAAATACGGAAGCTGGGAGTTGGGAGATAGGAGTTGGGGGGCGGAGTTTCAGTGACGCGCTCGCGCGGGGGTGGGAGCGGTGCCGAGCAGGTGTCTACCGGCGCGGTTGGGTGCGGTTGCGGTATTGGCGCGGAGTGAGATTCAGTTCGGACCGGAACGTGGCGGCCAGGTATTCGCGGGAGCCGAAGCCGGCCAGGTGGGCGACTTCGGGGACCGGGAGGTCGGTCTCGGCCAGAAGCTGCTTCGCCCGCTCCAGGCGTACGCGGCGGATTTCGGCGGCCGGACCGCGGCCGAGCACCTCGCGGAAACGGCGCTCCAGCCGGCGACGCGACACGGGGACCTCGCGCAGCACGTCGTGCACTTGGATGGGATCGGTCGCGTGGATGCGGATGAAGGCCAGCGCGCGGGCGAGGTCCGGATCGTCGACGGCAAGCGTATCGGTCGACTGGCGTGCGACCACGCCGGTCGGCGCCAGCAGAAGGGGCTCCTTGGGGGGCGCCTCGCCGCGCATCATCCGGTCCAGCAGCCTGGCTGCTTCAAACCCGATCCGTTCCGAAGTGAGTGCAATGCCTGAAAGCGACGGGCTGCACGCCTCGCAGAGCAGTTCGTCGTTATCGGCCGCCAGCACGGCCACCTGCTCCGGCACCAGCAACCCGTCGCGCCCGCATGCATGGACCAACTCGCGGCCCAACTCGGTAGTCCACGCGACGATGGCTACCGGCTTGGCCAGCGTCTTCAGCCAACGCGACAGCCCGCGCTGGCGCGTGCTCCACGCGGTGCGCGCGCCAACGCCTGCGTCGAACGTCGTGCCGTAAAACGGGCAGTCGTCGCAAACGTTGGCGACGGCCCGGGCGAAGCCGTTGTAGTGCCGGTCGACGTAATCGCGGTGCGACAGGCCGTAATAGGCGAAGTGAACGAAGCCGCGGTCCAGCAGATGCTCCGCCGCCATGCGGCCGGCGGCCGGCAGATCGGTGGCCACGCGCGGGAAATCGACGCCGGGCAGCTCGATGGCCGAGATATTGACTACCGGCGCACCCGTGGCCCGCACGCGCCGGGCCGCCGCCCGCGTGCCGACGCGTGCGATGATCCCGTCGCCGCGCCAGCCGGGTGGGAGCCACAACGACGCATCCTGCCCGCCCGATTTGATCCACAAGTGCCACGAAGCCTGACGGCTGTAGTTCACCACGCCGCGCACCAGGCGGCGCCCCCAGCCCGTGGCCGTATCGACCAGCACCGCCACGTGCGACGTGCCCTTCGCGCTGAAGCCGGCGTGACGCGATGTTGTTCGGCCCATGGGTTCCTCCAGGATGTACGCGTTTACGGGGTAGCGCGGGCAGTTTTCTCCGCTCCACGCGAAGAGGACAGTCCCATTTTCGCGGCGGAAACGGTGGATCATTGGGCAAGAACGCCCTTTGTGCCGCGAAAATTGGGACAGTCCCCCGTGAACGGTTCCTCCCGAATCGATGTTACCATGCCGGCGAGCCTGTCGCAAACCCTTACATCTTTTGCGCAGTTGCTCATTGACCGCCATTTGCCGGAGGTGCTAGAATCGGCGAAACCGTTCACGGGGCGGCGCGGGCAGTCTTCTCCGCTACATGCAAAGGGGACAGTCCCATTTTCGCGGCGGACCGGTCGGCCGATTGGGTAAAGGGCCCTTTGTGCCGCGAAAATTGGGACAGTCCCCTGTGAACGGTCACCACGTTGAAACTCCAGGAGGACACCATGACCATCTCACGTCGTCAGTTTCTGGGAACCGCCGCGGCCGCAGGCAGCAGCGTTCTGGCCGTCTCGCGAGGCGCGCACGCGGCGGGCAGCGATATCCTGAAGGTCGGTTTGGTCGGATGCGGCGGCCGGGGGACCGGCGCGGCGGCCAACGCGCTCAATGCCGATCCGGGCGTCCGGATCGTCGCGCTCGGCGATGCGTTCGCGGATCGGGCCGACGGGTGCTTGAAGATGCTCCAGAAGCGATATCCGGACCGGGTTGACGTACCGCCGTCGCGCGTGTTTGCCGGTTTCGACGCTTACAAGGAGGTAATCGCTACCGGGTTGGACGTGATCCTGCTGGCCGCGCCGCCCCATTTCCGGCCTTTGCACCTGGCCGCCGCCATCGAGGCGAACTTACACGTTTTCTGCGAGAAACCGGTTGCCGTGGACGCCACCGGCATCCGGGCCGTTGCGGCCACTTGCGAGTTGGCACGACAGAAGAAACTGTGCATCGTGTCGGGCCTCTGCTGGCGATACGACACCGTGATCCGCGAGACCATGAAGCGGATTCACGACGGCGCGATCGGCGACATCCTAACCCTGCAAACCACGCGCAACCTGGGATTCCTCTGGCACCGCCCGCGGCAGCCGGAGTGGACAGAAATGGAGTTCCAGATGCGCAACTGGTACTACTTCGCGTGGCTCTCGGGCGACCACAACGTGGAGCAGCAGATTCACGGCATCGACAAGTGCGCGTGGGCCATGAAGGACCGGTCGCCCGTGAAGGCGTGGGCCACCAGCGGCCGCCAAGTGCGCACCGATCCGAAATGGGGCGATATCTACGACCATCACGCCGTGGTCTACGACTATGGCGACGGTGTTCGCATGTACGCCCTGGCCCGGCAGCAGCCCAACTGCTTCAACGACTACTCCGAATCGCTCATCGGAACCAAGGGCCGTTGCGACCTGCAGAAGGGCGTGATCGTCGGCGAGACCAACTGGACCCACGGCGAGGTGGCGGGCGACCTGTCCGGGTACTCCGGCCGGCAGGACACGAAGAGCAAGCTGCGTCCGATGCACCAGGTGGAACAGGACGAGCTGTTCGCCGCCATCCGCGCCGGCAAGGTCGTCAACGACGGCGACCACACCTGCCACAGCAACCTGCTGGCCATCCTCGGCCGCACCGCCGGATACACGGGCCAGGAGATCACCTGGGAGCAGATGGAGGCGTCGCAACTCGACATGTCGCCGGAACGGTATGCCTTCGACGCAACGCCGCCGGTGGTGCAGGACGCCGAAGGGAAATACCCGGTCCCCATGCCCGGCGTGACGCCGTTTGTCTAGCGGCCCGTCCGGCGGCCTTCCTGTGAAACGACGACTCCAATGATGGGAGAGATAGCATGACCAATCGATTATCGCGGCGCGCGCTGCTGGTCGGCGCGGGCGCGGGGCTGTTGCTGGCGCCGGGCTGGCGCGCGCTGCTGGCCGATCACGATCGTGCGTTTCGCATCGGCGCCTGCGATTGGTCGCTGGGCAAGGGGCAGAAACTTGAAGCCCTGGAATTGGCCGAACAGATCGGACTGGATGGCGTGGAGGTCAGCTTCAACGGCGGGCCGGTCAACGATCTGCGCGACGAGGAGGTTCGCCAAGCCTACCTGGCCGAGGCCCGGCAACGCAACGTGGAAATCTGCTCGCTGGCCATGGGCATCCTCAATCGTGTGCCGTATGCGACCAACCCGCAAGCGGAAGCCTGGGTCGCCGAATCGATTGACGTCATGGCGAAGATGGACGTCCGCGTGATGTTGCTCGCGTTCTTCTTCGAGGGCGACATCAAGGGAGACTCGCAGTTGCAGGCGGCCGTCGTGGAACGGCTGAAGCGAATCGCGCCGAAGGCGGAAGCAGCCGGCGTCGTGTTCGGACTCGAAACGACGCTCAACGCCGAGGAACACATCCGCATTCTCGACGCCGTCGGCTCGCCGGCCGTGAAGGTCTACTACGACGTGTCGAATATGCTGCGCCGCGGCTACGACATTTACGAGGAGATTCCCCGGTTGGGCGATCGCATCTGCCGCATCCACATGAAGGAAGTGGATTGCCTCCTTGGCCAAGGTGGCGTGGACTTCCCCCGCGTCCGCAAGGCCATCGATAAGATCGGATACCGTGACTGGCTTGTCATCGAGTCGGCCACCGTGAAAGGGCGTCCCGTGGCCGACTGCTACCGGGATAACCTGAAGTACCTGCGTTCGCTGTTTCCGAACGCATAAGCACATCCGTGGGATAAGCTTCCAGCTTGTCGAGATCGGATAGAGGGTGTTTCCAGAGAGTAGAAGACCCAATGACAAGCTGGAAGCTTATCCCACGGGGATAGAACAATGACAAGCTGGAAGCTTATCCCACGGGGATAGAACAATGACAAGCTGGAAGCTTATCCCACGGGGAATAGGGGTTGCCGGATGATACAGATTGGAATTGTCGGATGCGGGCGCATTATGGCGGCGCACTTGCGGGGATATCGCCTGCTGCGCGAGGCAGGCGTGGACGACTTCCGCATTACGGCCCTGTGCTCGCTCACCGAGGACGAAGCGCAGATGTACGTTCGCCGAGGTGAAGGCCCGCCCCAGCGGCCGGCCGTGAGCCAATTCGCAGGCGATCCGCTGGCCGTGGCCGACGAGTACGTGTCCGACTTCCAGGACGACGTTGAGGTGCAGGTCTACAGCGACTATCGTCGCATGGTGGCCGAGGCGCCCGTCACGGCGGTCAATGATTACACCAGCCACGCCATGCATCACCAGGTGGCCGACGCGGCGCTCACAGCCGGCAAGGACCTGCTCACCGAGAAGCCGATGGCCGTTTCGGTCCGCGCCGCCCGGCGCATGTGCGAGCTGGCCGACGCTCGCCGGTGCGTGCTGGGCGTGTTCCAGAGCGGGCGTTACATGCCGCGCACGCGGCATTTGAAGTGGCTGTTCGAGTCGGGGCGGCTGGGCGCCCTGCAAATCATGCTCATCGGCAGTGTCGGCGCGCGCTGGGCGCCCGATTTCATCGTGGCCGACACACCCTGGCGTCATCAGCGGGCGGAAGGGGGCGGCATCGCGCTGGACGTAGGCGTGCACCGCTTCGATCTGGTCCGCGCACTGGCCGGCGAAATCCGCGATATTCAGGCACGAACCGCCACGGTCGAACCGGTCCGATTCAGCCGCGATGCAAGCGGCCAGACGATCGACCAGGTTCAGTGCGATGCCGAAGACACGGTCTACGCTTCCTTCGCAACGGCCGGCGGAGCCACCGGCGAGATGACCGCAAGCTGGGCCGGCCGCGGCGGCGGCACCATGCCCGGCGCGGGCGACGTCTACTACGCCTCCGGCGGACGGGTCTCGGGCGATGAGGTAACCTTCGCCGACGGCGCCACGGCCAACCTGGCCGAACTCTACCAGCAGGAATGCCCCGCGGAACGCAAGGCCCGCGACTTCCCCCTGGGACTGACCGACACGTTCGCGCTGGCCCAGTACGAGTGGCTGCAAGCGGTGCGCGAGCGGCGGCCGCCGGAAACGAGCGGGCGCGACGCGCTGGCCAGCCTCGCCTGCGCGTTTACCGTGCTGGAGGGGGCCGAGGCAGGGCGGCGGGTGGACGTTGCCGAAGTCGCTTCCGGGGCGGTGGAGGCGTATCAGCGGGCCATTAACGAGCACTACCGAATCGGATAGGCCGTCATGAACGCTCCCAGCCCAATCGATACGCGGCATCGCGTAGACCCGCGGTTCTACGTGATGATGTTCCTGCAATACGCCGTGTACGGCCTGTGGCTGCCGATTGCCGCGCGCTTCCTCTCGGCCGATCTGGCCATGGGTGGGCTGGGGTTCACCGACTATCAGATTGGCATGATCATTGCCGTGACCAGCGCGATTGGCGCGATCGCCGCGCCGTTTATCGCCGGTCAGATTGCCGACCGTTACGTCGCGCCGGCTCGATGCCTGGCAGTGCTGCTGCTGGCCGGCGGCGTGATCAAGTACATCACGGCCTATCAGACGACCTTTGCGGCCTGGCTTTGGCTGTCGATTGCGTATGCGGTTCTCTTCATGCCGACCATCTCGCTGACGAACTCACTGGCCCTGGCCCACTTGCCGGACCCGAAGCGGCAGTTTCCTCGCGTGCGCGCGGTGGGAACCGTCGCGTGGATTATCGTCGCGTGGGTGTTCCCGATGGTGTGGCTCCAGTCCGACCTGGAGTTCCGCTGGTTGCCGCCCTTTTTCACCGGGCAGGAGTTGCCCAACGCCCCGGCCAGGATGATCGATTCGGTGCGCGTGGCCGGCGTGGTATCGATCGCGTACGCCCTGTTCTGCTGGTTTGCCCTCCCGTACGCGCCGCCGAAGCGAGAGGCCGCGAAGACGCTTGCGTTTGCCAAGGCGTTCGCGCTGGTCAGACGGCCCTCGTTCGCCGTCCTGGTGGTCGCGGCCCTGATGGTCAGCGTGGTTCATTGCTTCTACTTCGTGCAGATGAGCAAGTTTCTCTCGGCGATTGGTCTGGCGGACGCCTACATCATGCCGGCCATGTCGCTAGGGCAGATATCCGAGATTCTGGCGCTGGCCGTGCTGGGGCCCGTGCTTGCCCGGCTCGGGTTTCGCACGGTGATTACCTTGGGCGCGCTGTGCTACTTCCTGAAGTATGCATTTTTCGGTACGACCGGGTTGCCCCTGGAATGGATTGTGGCAGCCCAGTTGGTCCATGGCTTCTCGTTCGCCTTCTTCTTCGCGGCCGGCTTCATCTACGTCGATCGGATTGCGCCGCCCGATACGCGTTACTCCGCCCAGACGGTCTTCATGCTGGTCATCCTGGGAATCGGCCCGCTCGTGGCCGGTCCGCTCAACGGATGGCTGTCCGCATGGTGTACGCCTGCGGGTGGAACGCTCGACTATTCCCTATTCTGGTACGTCGCGGCAGGCGTCGGCCTGGCGGCCACGGTGCTGGTGGCCGCGATATTCCGCGACGAATCGGGCCCGGCAGACAATCACAAACCCTGACGTACGAGAATGACAATGACCAAGACATACCGTATCGGCATTGCCGGACTGACCCACGATCACGTGTGGGGCAACCTGGAAGACATCGCCGCGCTCGACAACGCACACCTGGCGGCCGTGGCCGACCCGAATCAGCCGCTGCTGGACCGCGCAACGCAGCAGTACGGCTGCGCGGCCTACGCGGACCATCACGAGATGGTCCAGCGAGAGTCGCTCGACATCCTGTACGTCTTTTGCGACAACGCCCAGGGTGCCGAGGTCGGTGCTTGGGCCGCCGAGCAAGGGCTGCACGTGCTGGTCGAAAAGCCGATGGCCGCCACCGGAGCAGGCGCCCGAAAGCTCATGGCCGCGGCCAACGCGGCCGGCGTGCGACTGATGATCAACTGGCCCGTCGTATGGCGGCCGCAGGTGCAAGCCGCACTGGCCATCGCCACGCGGCACGAGTTCGGCACGATCTGGCAGCTTACCCACCGCGCCGGACACGGCGGGCCGGAAGCCGAATGCTCACCCTACTTCAGCGAGTGGATCCTCGACCCGAAACGCAACGGCGCCGGCGCGATCGTCGACCTGTGCTCCTACGGAATCAACATGGCCCGCGTCCTGCTCGGCCGGCCGCAATCCGTGACAGCCGTCGGCGCCCAGTGGTACGATCCCCCGCTGCCGGTCGAGGACAACGCGATTGTCGTCATGCGATATCCCCAGGCCATGGCCACCGCCGAAGGCGCGTGGGGGCAGGTGGGCCAGCCCATCACCGGGTACCTGGCGACCATCTGGGGTTCGCGCGGCTCGGTTACCTTCGGCCCGGGACGCGGCGGGCGGCTTTGGACGGCAACCGCAGAAGAGCCGGCCAGCGTAGAGTTTGCGCCCCCCGAGCCGGCGCCGCACATGGCCAACGGAACGGCGCACTTCCTGTGGGCGATCGAGACGGGCAATGAGCTTTATCCCCTGTGCCGGCCGGCCGTCTGTTGTGATACGCAAGAGGTTCTCGACGCGGCCATCCGGTCGACCCAGGAAGGCGTGAGCGTGGCACTGCCGCCACAGGCAGAGGAACATCAATGTACACCCGACGCATTCCAACTGTAAGCGGGTCCGGAGACAAGCTGTGACAAGCGGCGTCATCACCCACATCCAACGCTTCTCGGTTCACGATGGACCCGGAATCCGCACGACGGTCTTCCTGAAGGGCTGCCAGATGCGCTGCCCATGGTGCCACAATCCGGAAACCTATCGCATGCGGCCGGAACTCCAGGTGTTCCCCGATCGCTGCATTGGCTGCCGGGCCTGCGCCGACGCGTGCCCCGAGGCCGCTCACGAGTTCCTCCACGAGGCGCACGTATTCCACCGCGACCGCTGCACGGGCTGCGGCAGGTGCGCCGACGTGTGCTATGCGAAGTCGCTGGTGCTTGTGGGCGAAACGCGTACGGCCCAATCGGTTGCGGCAGCGGTGCTCGCCGACCGTCCGTTCTACAAGCCGGCAGGCGGTGTGACCATCTCCGGCGGCGAGCCGCTTGTGCAGGCCGATTTCACCGGGGACATCCTCGGACTCTGCCGGGGCGGCGACGTCCACACCGCAATCGAGACGAATCTAGCCCGGCCCTGGGAGGTCATTGCCCCACTGCTGCCATTGGTGGACCTGTTCCTGGTGGACGTGAAGACCATCGACGACGCGGCGCATCGCCGGGCGACCGGCCTGTCGAACGCTCACACGCTGGACAACTTGCGGCGGCTCGACGAACAGGGGGCGGCGCTGGTCGTCCGCACGCCGGTCGTTGTCGGCTTCAACGAGTGCCCGGAGCAGATCGGCGCCATCGCCGAGTTCCTGGCCGGCTTCCGCAACGTGCGGCAGTACGATCTGCTGCCGTATCATCCGCTGGGCGTTGGGAAATACGACTCGCTGGGACTGGACGGTCCACGGCCGGAGTTCCGAACGCCCACGACCGCGGAACTGGACGAGTTGGCCGCTGCGGCCGCGCGGCCCAACTACGTCGTCAAGGTGGCCGGTATGCGCGCTGCGGCGGAACCGGAATCGCTTTCGGACTCGCAATGGGCGAGCCCAACGGAACACGTAGCCATGGAACACAAAGGCGCTTTCATTTCCAGGTGCGAGCCACCAGGGCTGGAGTCCCGCCTTTAGGCGGTCTTTGCTCTCCGGCTGAAGCCGGGACTCCAACTCCGGCATCGTTCGCACCCAGAAACGGAAGAGACAACACAAATCAACCCACAACCCAAGCCATTTGACTGCGAATCCTCTCTCATGCCACTCGTGGTTTCCAACAAGCTCGACTACGCCTCGTGCATCGACCATTTGCGCAAGCGCAAAGAGGCTCAGACCGAGGAGAAACTCCGACGCCTCGGCTACATGAACGAGGACGACTACGGCTTGGTTCTGCCGCCGGAGGATTTCGCCTGGCAACCGAAGCCGAACCATCCCAATGGCTCGTTCTACGGCCTGCAAGGTTGGGCCGACAACTTCTGCGACTTGCTGGATCACCTTCCAACGTACGTTGACGCACGGGACGCGCTGGCCGGGCGGTACATGGCGCTGCTGAACCGCATGCGCAAGTGCAACTGGCCGCCGGAGCTGGATTACACGGAGTTGAAGCCGGAGCAAGAACTGTACGGGATCATCTCGGGCATCGGCAACGACGCCCACTTCGCCCCCGATTACGAGATCGGCCTGGCGCTCGGATGGGGCGGCCTGCTGGCCAAGGTCCGCCGCTATCGCGCGGAACACGGCCCCGAGAAGGCCGAGTTCTACCATGCGGAAGAGCGCGTCGTCCTGGCCATCCGGCGATGGATCGGCCGCACGGTCGACGCGATCGATGTGGCGGCCGACGCCGAAACCGACCCGGCCCTGGAGGCCAATCTGCGCGAAATGGCCGAGGTGAACCGTTGGCTGATCGACGGCCCGCCGCGCACGCTCCGCGAGGCGTGCCAGTGGATCGCCTGGTTCAACATGGCCTCGCGGACCTACAATCGCGACGGGGCCGGCGGGCAGCTTGACGAACTGCTGCGGCCCTACTACGAGCGCGACCGGCAGGCGGGGCGCATCGACGATGAAGACGCCGTCTTCCTGCTGGCGTGCCTTCTGCTGAACGACCCGCACTATTACCAGTTGGGCGGCCCGGCGGCGGACGGCCGCGATCAGACGAGCCCCATCTCGTTCCTGATCCTCGAAGCGGCCCACCAGCTCCGGTCGACGTGCAACCTGACTATTCGAGTTCACGACGGGCTCGATCCGCGCCTGCTGCGCAAGGGCGTGGAGTACCTGGTGCGGGACCGCAAGGCGTGGCCGCGGTTCTCGGGCGACAAGGCCCTGGTCGAGGGCTTCATGCGCAACGGCTACTCGGCCGAGCTGGCACGCCGGCGCATCGCCGTGGGCTGTAACTGGATGGCCCTGCCAGGGCTGGAATACACGATGAACGACACGGTCAAGATCAACGCGGCCAAGGTCTTCATGGCGGCCTTTGACGAGATGATGGCCGAGGACGCCAGCCCCGCCGTCGAAACCGTTCACGGGGGGACTGTCCCAATTTTCCCGGCACCAAGGGCCGTTCCGCCCAATGATCTCGCGCTTCCGCCGGGAAAATGGGACTGTCCCCTTTGCATGGAGCGGAGAGAAATACCCGCGCCGCCCCAGGAGCGGTCACCGTCCATCGAGTCGCTTTGGCGCCGGTTCGAGGAGCACCTCCGCCGCGCCGTGCTGTGTACGGCCCGCGGCATCGACGTGCAGCTCGACCACCAGCACCTCAACGAGCCGGAGCTTATCCTAAACCTGCTGACGCACGGGCCCATCGAGCGAGGGTTGAACGTGACCAACGGCGGCGTGGACCTGTACAACAT
Organism: Thermoguttaceae bacterium; assembly: GCA_034005525.1. Lineage (GTDB taxonomy): Bacteria > Planctomycetota > Planctomycetia > Pirellulales > Thermoguttaceae > PWXP01. The sequence goes on from JAVEUP010000121.1 coordinate 11,562, forward strand.
GTGCATCGACGGCGCCGGCTTGGCCGACGTGGCCGATTCGTTGGCCGCGATTGAACAGCGGGTCGAGCAGCAGCGGCGGATCACCTGGCAGGAGCTGGCCGGGCATCTCAAAAGCGATTACCAGGGTCCCGGCGGCGAACGTGTGCGTCTGATGATGCAGACCGCGCCGCGCTACGGCCAGGGCGATTCGGCCGGCGACCGCTGGGCACTAAGGGTTTCGCAACTGCTCACGCGTCTGGTGACCGAGCAGCCCACGCCCGGCGGGCGGTGCATGATCCCCGGCTGGTTCTCCTGGGCCGATACGCTTCGGCTGGGCAAGCAGGTGGGCGCCATGCCCAACGGCCGCCGCGCCGGCGAGCCGATCGCCCACGGCGCGAACCCGCGGCCGGGATTCGCCGAGGACGGCGCCGCGACGGCCATGGCCCGCGCCATCGCCGCCGTCCAGCCCGGCTACGGCAACACGGCGCCCATCCAGCTTGAACTCGACCCGTGCATCGCCGAATGCGACGACGCGATTGATACGATCATCGCACTCATTACCGGCCACTTCGAGTTGCGCGGCACGCTGTTCAACATCAACGTCGTCGATGCCCAGCAGGTGCTGGCCGCCCACAAGGACCCGTCGAAATACCCGGACCTTGTCGTCCGCGTCACCGGCTTCACCGCCTACTTTGCCAACCTCTCGCCCGATTTCCGCCAACTGGTCGTCGACCGCCTGGTCCGCGGCTGTTGATGAGCATCGTGGGACAAGCTTCCAGCTTGCCAACCCAATGCCCATCCTTCAGTGACCCACTCAAAGGTCAGCACATTTGGGTCACCCTGTAGGGGCACATGCCGGTCGGAGCTTGAGATGGAATCAACGTCACTCGCCGCCATTCCCGGCGGGTTAGCGGTGACGTTGGCATCAGCCACGATGAGCACCCGAGGCTGGCGGCACCACTGGCCTGGCTCAGATGCCTCGGCCACATTGACCGATGCTATCAAACGATGGGTGCCACAACCCGGGTGAAGTCTCCCCGGCCGAACTGGCCGTTTCTGGAGTTGGCTGACTGGCTCGTCCTTCCAGCCGAGGCGCGGCAGCCCGGTCGGGCGCTGGAACGGTCGTTTCGACGCAGAACCGGAGTCTACAACCACAGGCCGAATGCGGTATCATAAGGGAACCGTGCGGCCACGAAGTAGTCGGCCGCGAAGGGGCAGATAACCCTCTCTCTGAAGGGTGATGCAACCGAAGTCAAAGGAACCGTCTCATGCAAAAGGTTTTCCATGTTGCCCTTTCCTTGGCACTCGGAGCACTTGCCGGGTGCGGGGCCCGGACAAGTCCGAACGAGGGCGGCGGCCCTTCCTCGGGCGATGCTGCCGAGTTAGTCATCCTGGTAGGTAACTCCTTCATCCCTCCAACGGAGCGGCTTCTTGAAGAGTTCACCACGGCGACGGGTATTCACGCAACCTACACGACCGGCGGCAGCGAGGACTTGCTCCCGCACGTCGAGGCCAAGCGGCAAGGCGATGTTTTCATCACCCACGACCCCTACCTCGACTCCACCCGAGAGCACGGCGCCTACTCCGACCACGTTTCCGTGGGCTTTGTCGCGCCCGTGTTGGCCGTCCAGAAGGGGAACCCTAAGAACCTTAGCGGCATCGAAGACCTCACCCAGCCGGGCCTGAAAGTGGCCCTTAGCGATCCCGCGTACTCAACCTGCGGCGAGATGGTCTTTGCGCTGCTTCAGAAGAAGGGCATCCACGACGCGGTGATGAAGAACGTGGAAAACCGGCTCACCAAGGGCCACAGCAACTTGGGCAACCTGGTCAAGACCCGGGTCGTCGACGCCGTGATCATGTGGAACGGCGTGGCCAACACGTTCAAGGACCACCTGGATGTCGTCAAGACGCCCTACGAATACGACGAGGAAGTGGGCGTCCGCGTGATCGGGTTGAACTACTCCAAGCAACCGGAGGCCGTGGAACGGTTCATCGCGTTCACGCGGGAGAAGGGCGAGGCGATCTTTGCCGAACACGGGTACGTCAAGTAGGAGCATCAATTGTGCAGCGAAATATGAATGTGCTCGCCGCCTCCTTGATTGTCCTGGCGGCAGGCTGCGGCAAGAGCGCACAGGAAGACGGTCCAGCGCCGGCGAAGGCACCTGGACTGATGCTTTTCGTCGGAGCGGGTATCCGGCCGCCCGTGGACGAACTGGCGCACGTGTTCTCCGAAGAGCGCGGCGTCGAGGTCATGCTCGACTACGCCGGCAGCGAGGTGCTCATCAACAAGATCAAGCTCAGCAAGAGCGGCGACATCTATATGCCGGGCGACAAGTACTACGTCGACCTGGCGGCCGAGGCAGGGTTGATCCGCTCCCAGGCGCCCGTCTGCTACTTCGTGCCGACGATCTTGGTTCGGAAGGGCAACCCGAAGGGGATTGCCGGTCTGGCCGACCTTGTGAAACCAGAGATCGGGCTGGGCCTGGGCGACGCGAGGGCATGCGCGATCGGTCGCACAAGCGAGGCGGTCTTCGAGAAGAACAACATCCCGTGGAGCGACGTCGAAAGGAACCTCAAGTTCCAGTCGCTGACGGTCAACGAGTTGGGTATGCAAATTCAGGCCGGCAGCCTCGACGCCGTGATCGTGTGGGATGCTGTCGCGGCGCAGTACGCCAAACACGGCGACGAAGTACCGATCCCACCCGGGCAGAACGTCATTTCCACCGTCGACGCCGGCGTGCTCGCGTTCTCCGAACAGCCCGCGGTGGCTCAACAGTTCATCGACCTGGCTCTGTCGGATCGCGGCCGGGAGATATTCACGCGGCACGGCTATCGGGTCGAGCCGCCAAAATGACTAGCATGGAATCGAATAACGACTCGACTAACAACGGGCCCTTTCACAGTGGCCGACCGTTCCGCGGTGCAGCCGGCTGCGCGCTCGCGGCATTCATCACAGCAGCCATTGCGGCCGTGTTGACTGATTTGGCGGAATGGGAGACGCTTACCGGCTGGCTAACGACCCTGATGTGGCTCAGCCTGCCCGCCTACTTCATCACGGCCGTCCTGTCGATCGAAGCGGAGGGTCGCGGCTGGAGCGAGCGGGTTTTCACCGTGGTGACGTTCATGTTCGTGGCGGTGTTCGTCACGATGGCTTTCCTGCTGGTGATTGCCGACGCTCTGTACATCAACTGGACGGCCGTCGTCGAGGTGGCCCGGTCGCCGTTCATCGGGCAGGCCCTCCGATTGAGCATCGTCACGAGCGTGATCACAACTGCGCTGGCTTTGATGTTCGCCATTCCGATGGGCTACGCGCTGAGCCGTTACGACTTCCCCGGCCGGACGCTGGCGGACACGGTGGTCGACATCCCCATCGTCTTTCCGCCGCTGGTGGCCGGCCTGACGCTGTTGGTGTTCTTTTCACAGACGGGCATCGGCCGGTGGATCGAGGAGGACCTTGGGCTGGTTTTCGTCTTTCAGAGGAAGGGCATTGTTCTCTGCCAGTTCGTCATCTCGGCGAGCTTCGCGATACGTTCGGCCAAGACGGCCTTCGACGAAGTCGACCGGCGGCTGGAGAAAGTCGCACTGACCCTGGGCTACACTTCGTGGCGAAGCTTCCTCCACGTTTCGCTCCCCTTGGCCTCCCGCGGTGTCATGGCAGGGGGGATTCTCACTTGGGCCCGGGCGTTCGGCGTATTCGGCCCGCTGATGATTTTCGTGGGCTCGTTCCGCGGAAGGACCGAGGTACTGAGCACAACCATCTTTCTTGAGCAGTCCGTGGGGAACCTGGAAGGGGCGCTGACCGTGGCACTGCTGCTGATCTCGGTGGCAACCGTGGCCTTGTTGACGATCCGCCTGGTGGGCGGCCAGGCACTGGTGAAACTATGATACGCTGCGAGCGCCTGACATACTCCGTCGGCAGTTTCCGCCTGAAAGACGTCACTTTGGAGGTGGCCGACGGCGAATATTTCGTCCTGCTGGGTCCGCCCGGCTCGGGCAAGAGCATGCTGCTGGAATGTCTTTGCGGGCTGAACCGCGTCGACAGCGGCCGCCTGCTGCTTGACGGCCAGGACGTGACCGATTGGGAGCCGCGCCGCCGGGGCATCGGATACGTTCCGCAGGACTATGCCCTGTTTCCGCACCTGTCCGTGCGGCGCAACATCGCTTCCGGCCTGGTGGCTCGGGGTGAACCGCAGGAGGAGGTTGTGCGCCGGGTGGCCGAGATGACCGACATGCTGGGGATCGCCCACCTGCTCGACCGCCGCATTGCCGGCCTCAGCGGCGGAGAGCGGCAGCGGGTGGCTCTGGGGCGGGCATTGGCGGTCCGGCCTCGCGTGCTGCTTCTGGACGAGCCGGTCAGTGCGCTGGACGAGCAAACGCGAGACCGGCTTTGCCGCCTGCTGAAACGCCTGCACCGCGAAATGCGAACCACCACTGTCCACGTGTGCCATAATTTCGCCGAGATGCTGGCCGTGGCCGACTCGGCGGGCGTCATCGACGGCGGCCGCATTCTCCAGACGGGCTCGCCCGCCGACGTGTTCAATCGCCCTGTTAACGTCCGAGTGGCCGAGTTCGTCCAGGCGGGAAATCTGTTCCCGGCCGAGGCGGAGCTGGTGGACGGGCAGGTTCGTCTTACGCTGCCCGGTGGAGTGGTGCTCCATGCCCAGGTACCCGAAGCCCGCATCGAGCAGCGGCGCGTCATGGCCATGATCCGCCCGGAATACATCCGTCTTTGCCCGATTGCTGGCTGTGCCCGCAATCCAAGAGGGAATGTAAACACTCCTGCATCGTGCGCGCATGTTGCGACGAAAGACACTGAAACGCCCGGCGGAAACGGCGGCCCGCACCGTGGCAGCCCAACCGGAAGCACTCTGCTTCACGGCCGGATTGCCGAAGTACTCGACCAGGGTGCCATCGTGCGGCTGGTGGTCGCAGTCGGGGAAGGCCAGGAGTGGTCGGTCGGTCTGGGTAAGAGTGAATGTCTCAGCATCGATCTGGCGCTCGGCCGCGAGGTCGGCTTGCAGATTGACCCTCAACACGTACACGTTCTTCAGGAATAACACAAGATATGTCCTCTCCCACCGCACAACGCAACGCACGTGGCTACAAGAGTCTCCGCTATTCCTTTCTGTTCCGCTTGCTGCATTGGGTGCTGCCGGTGGCCATGATCCTACTGGTGCTGACCGGCTTAAGCCTGCACGCGGTGGCCCGGCCGGCGTGGTCGGTCTTCTCGGGCACGTTGCCGGCGTGGGCATGGCCTGGGCGGGTCGGATTGTGGCACCTGATCGGCGCGTTGGTTTTCGTGCCGGGCATCGTGGCCGTAGCGTTCCATTTCGGCCGCTTCTGGCTGGCGCGGCCGAGTGCGAAGCTTTGGCTGTTGCTCAGCGGCCTCACATTGGCCGTCACCGGCCTGCTTTTGCTTCATCCGGCGGGGCCCCCGGCCTTGTACACCAGTGCTCGCACACTTCACGGCGCCGTTGGGCTGTTCGCCCTGCCGGTTGCCCTGCTATGGCATGTGATCGACGGCCTCACGCGTCACCGGGGCCGACTCACTGCGGCGTTCTGGCGAGGGCCGGGACCGCGCTGGCTGCCGCTAGCGGGCCTCGCGGCAGTGAGCGCGGCGGCACCCTGCCTGATCGTCAACGGTCTGCCGGTGGTTCCCCCCTGGAGCGTGCTGGAAGCGGCCCGCATCGCTCCACCCGCCGCCGGCGACCAAACGGTGGACCTGACCGCGCTGCCCTGGGCCGACGCTCGCCCTCTGCGGGTCGAAATGTTCAATGGCCTGGGCTTCCGTGACGGCCGAACCACGGCCACCCTCCGCGCCTTGCACGACGGGGAGCGCCTGTTCGTAAAGGCCGAGTGGCTCGACCCGAACGAGGATCGCCGCTACCGACCGTGGCGCCGGACCGAGGACGGCTGGAAACACATGGTCACCAACCCCGACGATGAGCAGGTGTACATGGAAGACAAGTTCTCGCTCGTTTTTCCGATCGAGCCGGACCTCTGGTTCGACCGGTTCGGCTGCGCCGCCTCGTGCCACGCCACCAGCACGCGCGACTACGGCTATAAGGCATCTTCCCGGCTGATCGACGTGTGGCACTGGAAGGCCACGCGCACCGATCCGGTCGGGCAGGTCGACGACCAGTACTGGACGGTGGCCGACTTCGAGTTGAAGAACGTGGGACGGCTGAACGACCCGAAGGAAAGCGGCGGGTACGAGACCAACGTGTCCGAAGACAAGACGCATCCCGCGTGGTTGTCGGAAGCGATGGAGCTGGTTCGCGACGGTGTCATTCTGCGAGAGCATGCGGTCGAATACACGCCGGAGGAGGCCGGGGAGATTCGGCCTGGCACGACGATCCCCGGCATGGTGGTCAGTCCGATGGTTGGCGACCGCGGCGACGTGCGTTGCGTGTCCGAACATCGCGAGGGGCGATGGCGCGTGTACATCGAGCGTGCGCTCGACACCGGCAGCCCGCACGATGCCCCATTCGTCGTCGGCCAGCCCCTTCCCTTCACCACAGCCGCGTTCGACCACACGGCCAAGCGTCACGCGTACAACTACACGGTGTACCGGCTTCTGTTGCTGCCGTGAGCCGACCGCACGGGCAGTCATTTTGCCGCAGAAATGGGGCTGGGTGGGGTGCGGAGTTACTGGTTGCGTTTGCCCAGCAGAACCACCGTAGCCGCGGCAACGATCAGCAGCAGGCCGCCCAGCACCGCACCGGTCACGACGAATACCGGAGGGCCGCCGCTTGGCGAGTCGCTGATGGGTGATGGGACATCGTCCGGAACCTGCTTGACGACGGGCGCGTCGGCATGCGTGTCTATCCCGGAAGGGACCGCAGCGGTCAACTGGGGCGACTGTTCGGCCTGATCGTCGTCGTCCAGTAGTGGCGCTACGGCCGTGAGCATGTCAGGCGTTATCTCCGGCGGGGGAGGCACCCGGCCTTCCAACGCTCCTGCCCAGTCGAAGTCCAGCAGCAGGTCCATGCCCGGATTCATCTGCTTGACCTGGCAGGAACACGGCCCGGTCAGAAATGCACACGACTCGAAGATGTTCTCTGCGTTGATGCCCTTACCCACCAAGGCCCACAGAGCCCGCCCCTGTCCGAAAATGGGGAATACGATCGGTTCGCCGGCATACTCGTGCAAATCGGGCTCGGAGTGGAGCAACATTGCCAACAAGCCCAGTTCGGCCGCATGATCGCGCGACAGCGACAGCAGCGAGAAGTGCACCTTCAGCGGAAGGGCGATGGCGGGATCGGCGCCAAACGCCAGCACCTCCGGGCTTGGCGCCTGAGCTTGAGGCGTCTCCGGATCGGTAGGCGTATAGTCCAGTTCCTCCATCCCTGGAATGCGGAGCTTGTGCGGGGCCTCGGCCAGTTCTCGCTCAAGGCATTTCCTTGCCGCCTCGTCTTTCTCTCTGTCTCCGCTTTCGACCAGCACCCAGACGGCCGACTCGCCAGTCAAGAGCCGTCGGACAACTTCCTGCCGGACACTTGAGTTGGTTAGCAGTGGCAGGACCTCCGCGTCAAATCGGCCTGACCACGCGATCGGCGGCGCTTGGTTGCTCCGCGGAGGATATCGAAGAACAGACCAAGGGAGTTGCCCGCGGTCCAACTCCACGTCTGTCAGACGCCAATCGTCGGCATCGAGTTGGTCCACATCGACCGCCTCGGCGACCAAGTTGATCGGCCGGTCTTTCAGTGCATCCAAGGCGGCGAGCACGGGCCTTTCGCCTTCTTCGCCCCCTGCGTAGAACACGGCCAGATGATATGGATCCGGCGGCCAGCGCTCCAAGGCGTAGCGGAACACCGGAACATTGCAGGCCCATGCCATCACGGCCATCCCACACCATACAGCCGCGCTAATCGAAAGCCGGATGAAAAACGAAGAACAGCGAACCACTGTAGATGGCATAATATACCCTATTGTAGGTATTTACGGGAACTGGTGGCCTGTCGCCCTGGCCGTCTTCGCTCAAGACGCAGTGGGAAACAAGTGCTGAGTCTAGTATACGCGGATCGTATCGCGCCGGGCAACCGGCTAACCGGGCAACCGGCTAACCGGTTTCGATCGCTCGACTCGACCATGGGGCAGCAAGGTATACTAGAGTGGGGCGGCATGCCAATCGGCATGCTCTTGTCCAATCGGTCTGAATGTCCACTGTAAAGGGCAGGCCCAATAGGGCACTTTCCTGGTAGGACTAGGATACATGGTTAGCTTCTACCGGAGAGGAAAGGGCGAGTTCTCGCTCGTCGATGGCCTCATTTTGATCGCGCTGATGGTGATCGTCAGCGGGACTGCAATACCGGTTATCGAGGCGATCAATCATCGGGCCAAAGTGAGTGCCATGCTTCAGAATCTGCGCACTCTTCGGGCCCAAATCGAACTCTACAAGCTGGAACATGGCGGCGAACCGCCACTGCTCTACGAAGGGGTCTTCCCACAACTGACCTCCCACACAAACGAGCGCGGCGTACCCGGCAAACTCGGATCCGACTTTCCGTATGGTCCCTATCTGCGGGCGGGTATTCCGATCAATCCGCTGACCAACGGATACGCCGTGACGCTCACCGAGACATTCCCGCCCCCCAAGTCGAGTGGAAACGGCGGTTGGCTCTATCACCAGAAGACTGGGCAGATTTGCCCCGACGTTGAGGGATACCTCAACCACTGACGGCCCGTTCTGGTTCAACCCGGATTATCACGATGGGTAGGGTGGGTCCAACAAGCCGCTTCTTTGGTGGGCCATCGGTCGCTACTGCCGGCGTGCTTCCTGGCAAGCAGGCTAAAAATCAGCTTGGTCGCGGCTTGTGCGGGCCCACCAACGAAGTACGCGACCTTGTCCCATCCTACGCATATGAGTAACCTTGTCCCATCCTACGCATATGAGTAATTGGGGTTAGCCGGCGCGAGTTGGAGAATAGCCGTTCAGGGGCCCCCCGCGGACGGCTAACGCTTCTCCAGTTCCCAACGGTCGATAATCTCCTGCCCGCCCGGGGTCAAGGCCCGCAGTTTATCCGCAATCGCCGCGGTCTCGGAAACAGTCGCGTTTTGGAGTTTGCGGGCAAAATGCAGCTTCTTGTGGCGACGGTGACGTCGTCGTCGGATTTCTTTGCGGCGTTCACTGCTTGGCACGAATGGCACTCCTTCGTACGAATTCTGTTTGAGTGGGAGCCCCCTGCGAGGTCGCCTGGGAAGCGACTCCCACGATCATTACCCAAAACGCATATCGTAGCGTAGCCACAGAGCCGCGTCAACCGCCCCGGGGAGCGTCGCCCCGGAGAGCGTCTTCGGCAAGGGGCTCTTCCGTTTCGAGGTGCAGACTACTCTTCCGGGGGACGGCACAGCGGCGTGTGCCTACTGCGTTGTTGCGGCCTGCACCTAGGAACGGAAGAGCTTGGCAAGGTTTTGTGGCGTAGGCTGGGGCAAGGTCGCGTCGGTTGTTGGTGGGTCTGCGCAAGCGGAAACCAGACTGATTTGCCGCACACTCGGAAGTGCGGAAGTGTTTACAGCAGGGGGCTCATCAGCTTGGCAACGTCGTAGGCGAGCCGTTTCCATGCCGGGCTTTGAGCCCAGCGTTCGGCGGTCAGCTCGAATGCACTTTCCATATATGCGCATTGCACGTTGAGCAACTGCTCCGCGACCTCGCGGCAGTAGAAGAGCAGGCTGATTTCGAAGTTCAGCTCGAACGACCGGATGTCCAGGTTGTCGGTTCCGATGATGGCAAACCGGTCGTCGATGCTCAGGGTCTTGGAATGGAGCAGCCCCTCGTCGTACAGATACAAGTGGACACCCGCCCCGAACAGGTCGTCGTAGTAGGCTCGCGATGCCGCGGCGACGATCCGCTGGTCGGAGCGGCGCGGGACGATCAGGTCCACCTGCACCCCGCGAAGGACCGCCACTTCCAGCGCCTGCATCAGGGGCCGGTCGGGCACGAAGTAGGGGGTTGTAATAACGACGCGCTGCCGCGCCGTGTACAGCGCGGCGACCACGATGCGCTGGAAGTTCTCGGTTGCGAAGGTCGGCCCACTGGGAACGGCTTGTACCGGAACCGTGCCGGCAATCTCCGGCGGCGGGAAGATGCCGTCGTCGTCCAGGAATACGCCCGATTCCGAGTGCCAGTCGGTCACGAACACCGCCTGAAGCTCGAGAACGCTGGGCCCGATCATCCGGACCATCAGGTCTTCCCAGGCAAGGTCCTTGTGGCCGTAGTCGGCCGAGACAATATTCTGCGAGCCGGCGTAGCCGATGCGGCCGTCAATCACCGCGATCTTCCGGTGATTCCGCAGATCGATCCGCGCGACCCGCCTCCGGAAGAGCCCGACGGGCAGTGCGGGACGCACGTCGACCCCATGAGCGGCCAGGTCGGGCGCGAGCGTCTTCAACATGCGCCGCGAACCCACTGCGTCGACCATCAGGCGGCAAGCGACCCCGCGCTGGGCGGCCCGGCAGAGGGCGTCGGCCACGCGGCGCCCCGTGGCATCGTCGGCGTAGATGTAGAAGAGCAGGTGGACGTGGTGTCTCGCCGCGTCAATATCTGCGACGAGTCGGTTGATCACCGCGTCGGTATCGGCAATGAGCGTTACCGCGTTGCCGCCAAGGATGGGCATGTCGCCGAGCCGCTGGGCGAGCGTGACGGCGGAGGCGGCCTCCGGACCCAGTTCCGGGCGCACAACGCTGGGATGCTGCTCGAACCGGCTGGCTACCTCGTGCAGCTTCTGCCGCGCGTGTTCGCGGGCTTCGATGCGCCGGCGCGGCAGCCGGTGTTCGCCAATCAGCCAGTACAGTACCAGCCCGACCCACGGGATGAAGAAGATCACCAGAAGCCAGGCCATTGCCGAGGCGGGCTCCCGTCGCCGGGTGACCACCAGGAGCATGACGATCCGGAGCACCCATTCGCTCACATAGAGAGCTGCGGAAAACGAGAGCATCAGCGGCGCCCTTTCATTGCGGTTCACCCTGCGGCTTCGGCCACCGAAGATGCCGGTGCAAGAACTCGAAGGTCCCGACGCCGTGAATGGCGTGCGGCCCGACAAACCACTCAATCTCCGTTCGTTCGGGAATGCCGAGTTGGGCGGCATAAAGTCGCCGCACCTTGGCGTATTCGTAAGCCACCGCTTCGTCGGGAGCAACACCGTCGAAGTGCCCCCGCTCCACCATGAACGGCCGGGGAGCAATCATCGCCGCCATTTCCGCGTAATTGAAGGTGTTGCCCAGGTTGTATTCCCAAATCTCGTACTCACCCGTGAAAAGATAACCGGAAGGGAATCGCTGGGAAGTATTCTTCCAAATCCACTCGGCGAAGTCGGCCGAGCAAATCGAGAGGCAGTAGTTCGGTACCAACGGAGGCACGCGCATGGCTGTCTTCCCGCCGTATGATATGCCGTAGAACCCGATCCGCTCCGGGTCGACTTGCGGCAACGTCTTCAGCCAGTCGGTCATCTGCCGGTGCTGGGGGACAATCACGGAGAACAGCGTCTTTCCCAGCGGGTTCGCTTTGCGCTGCAACGTGCGGAAGCGGTCGCGGAACAGGTACAGGTTTTGCGGAGCGAATACAATGAAGCCACGGTCCGCCAGCAGGGCGCCATAGTTGATATACGCCCGGCTATCGCCCTCAACCACATTCTGCGGCCGGCCCTCCAACCCGTGCTGGCACACGACGACCGGCCGCCGCTCGCCCGGACCAATCCCTTTCGGCAACAGCAGCAACCCGTACGCGATCACGTCCGGAAACACATCCATGACCACCTCGTAGCCGGTCCAGCCAGGCTGATCGTAAACCTTGCGGGTCCGCACGTCCGGAGGGAGCAAGTCCCGGTCGAACCGGCCGATCACCTCGGTGTCGAAGTAGTCGCGGTACCGCTGGACGGTTTCCGCGTGACGCTCCAGGGACGAGCTGTCGAGCTTCGCGAAGAACTGCCTGCGGACCTCTTCGCAGCCCAGCCAGAGCCACTCGCTGTACCGTTCGATCTCGCGCAGTTGACGGCGCTGCCGTGCCGCGGGATCGTACCCGGTGTGCCAGGCGAGGCCGGCCGGCGGTGGCGCCTGCGCTTCCGCCGGGCGAGCACGTTGACTCACACCCAGACCGCTGAGCAATGCCTCGAGTGCGGCGCCGCTGCCTCCGGGACCACCGCCTCCGTCGCTCTCGATCAGTGCAATCCGTGGGGCCGGCTGAAACCCTCCGACGATGGCCTGCGCACGCATTACCTCCGTACGCACCCGCTCAATGGGCGGGGTAACCAAGCGACCGGGGCCGGCGGCGGTGCCAGTGGGAACGACGATTTCCGGCCCCCGCGACGCCTCGACGACCAGCTTCCGAGGCGCTAGCATGGCGGCCACTTCGGCGTCGCCGAACTCGCGCAGCAGGCCGAACAGGTTCCGGTCCAGCGGCTCCTGCCACAGGTCCTCGCGCGCGTCGAAATACCCGCTCACGCAGGCTGCGGCAATCCGTTCGTCGAGCGCTGCGGCGAACAGTGCCACGCGGCCGCCCTCGCCATACCCGATGATGCCAACCGGCCGCCGGAGTTCCCTTCCCGCAAACCAATCGACCGCGGCGAGCACCTTCTGCACCTCCAGGCCGGTCGGCGTCCGGCCCAACTGGAACAGAAGCCGGTACGCCCACTCACGGTTGGGCAACTCCACCCGGCGCCGCTTCTCGACGGTCCGATCGATCAACACGGGCACAAGGACCTCGCAGCCGGCTTCGGCAAGCATGCGGGCGAATTGGGTCGTGGCGGGGGGCTCGGTGGACGGGTCGGCCATCGGACGGATGCCACCCTCGGCACCTGCGGAGAGCGGCATGGGAGCGGCCACCAGATCCTCGGGCATCTGACCGGCGTCGGGGATTGCGACGACATACGCGGCCGGTTCTCCGTCCTTCGGCCTCAGCAGCAGTCCCTCGGCGTGAATGCCTTCGAACACCGGCCACGTGACGGCAGTTGCCGTAAACCGGGCTCCTTCGGCGGCATGGCGCGGCCCGTCGGGCGTTTGCAGCACCTCCGGGGCATTGAACGGCACGCGCTCGTCGCGCACGCCGAGCACGTGGGCCAGCCGGCGCACGTTCGGTTGGATCGAGGCCCGAAATGCCTCGGGCGAAGTCAAATCGCGCCGCCAAAAGCCGCTTCGCCGCTCGACAGACTCGGCCGTCTCGATTAGCAGGAACCGATCCACGCCGCTCACCAGGGCGTCGGCAATGTCGCCTTCCATCTTGAGCGGCCGGGTATTGGGCAGTACGCCGTCGTCGGCCCTCCCGACTGCGGCCGCCAGGCCGGCAACGACCAACGCAAGGAAGGACCATACGCTCCGGAGCGTAAGCACGCCGACCCGGACCATGCACGTTTTCACGATGGGCGCCATTTGGTTCTCTCCCGGTCAGAAGTCGCATTCGTTGGCAGCGGGCAACGCTCCGTTGCCCTGCAATACCGATCCATTACAATAGGGTATATGCGATCAGACCCCGGGATGCAAGGCTCACCAGGATTGCCCGGAAATCGGTAACCGTTCACGGGGGGACTGTCCCAATTTTCGCGGCACAAAGGGCGGTCTTGCCCAATGATCCACCCTTTCCGCCGCGAAAATGGGACTGTCCCCTTCGTGTGGAGCAGAGAAAACTGCCCGCGCCACCCCGTGAACGGTTACGGAAACTGGATCCTTCAGCAGCGAGGTGATTCTACGGAACACATTTCCCGGCCTTTGGCTAAAAGATTCCGCACCAGCCGGCGAATAGATTCGTAGCGTGGGAACAGCATTGCTCGGATATCGCTTCGCAAAGGGAGCCTCGATGCGTACCGGTTTGGCCGCACTGGTCTTGTGGTGGCTGCTCTTGGTGGCTGCCGGTCTGCACTCGGCCTACTACTATCCCAAGCTGCCGGCCATGATGGCCACGAACTTCGACGCGAGGGGCAACCCCGACGGCTGGATGGCAAAGGAGTCGTTCTTTGCGGTGCACGCGATCACATTCGCCGGCGTAACCGCGCTGCTGTTCGCGGCGAGCCTGAGCGTTCGCATTGTGCCGGACCGGATGATCAGCGTGCCCAACAAGGACTATTGGCTGGCCCCGGAGCGGCGCGAGGAGTCGGTGGCCTATTTGTTCCGGTTTCTGCTGTGGATCAACAATGCGACGATGCTGTTTCTCATCGCCATCATCGACAGCGTCTTCCGCGCCAACCTTGCCGCACCCGTGCGCCTACCCGCGAACCCTTGGATCTGGGCGATCATTGTCCCGGCATTTGTAGCAGGCATTACGGTCCACCTCTTCCTCCGCTTCCGCCGGCCGGCACAGATGGGGTCAGAGCGCACTTAGTTCTACAGCAAGACTTTTCCTATTGCGTATTTGAGGCAGGAAGCGCATATTGAATGCTCGGTGGCCATGGCCTTACGGGGCTGGCCGGTCCCTTGTTGC
>JAVEUP010000311.1:0-5990 GCA_034005525.1 Thermoguttaceae bacterium
CATATACGTAGGGTGGGTCAAGGTCGCGTGGGTCATTGGTGGGTCTGCACAAGCCGCAACCAAGCTGATTCACAGCCCGCGACCTAGAATCACACCGGACGCAGCGACCGATGACCCACCAAAGAAGCGGCTTGTTTGACCCACCCTACCTATCGTGAATAATCCGGGTTAGAATGGGCATCTAAGTTGGCTGCCGATTGCGAATCTCGCTCGGTACAACGCCAATAGAACCGTCGCGGTCGCGTAGCCAACTGCTACCCGGACTCGTGTCATGAAATTGCTGAGAAACGTAGCTATCGTCGGGGTGGGGCTTATCGGAGGCTCGATCGGCCTTGCGCTGAGGGAACGCAAGTTGGCTGAAACGGTTGTCGGAATCGGGCGCCGGCAGGGCAGCCTGCGTATTGCACGGCGGTCCGGCGCGGTGACGAACACGACGATCGACATCGCCAAGGGCGTTGCCGAAGCTGAACTGGTCATCCTTTGCTCGCCGGTGGGCCTCATTGTGGAACATGCCCGCATTGCCGCGCAGCACGCGCCGGAAGGAACGCTCATTACCGACGCCGGCAGCACGAAGCAGTCGATTGTCGAGGCGCTCGACACGGGCCTGCCCCGCGGTTGCCGTTTCTTGGGTGGGCATCCGCTGGCCGGCAGTGAGAAGTCCGGACCGAGCTACGCTCAGGCCGACTTATTCGAGGGCCGCGCTGCCATTCTCACACCCACGCTGAACACCCACGCTCACGACTACGACCTGCTCGAAGCGTTCTGGCAGGCCCTTGGCGCCGTCGTCGTGAAGATGCCGGCGGACGAACATGACCGTACCCTGGCAATGATCAGCCACCTGCCGCATCTGGCGGCTTCGATGCTGGCGGCGGTCATGCCGGAGCCTTACCTGCGGCTGGGCGGGACCGGGTTGCGCGACACAACGCGACTGGCGGCTGGTTCGCCGGAATTGTGGCAGCAAATCATGGCGACCAACCGCGAACACATCCTCAGCGCACTGGAGAAATTCGGCCGCAAGCTGGCCGAATTCCACACTGCCCTGCGCGACGGCAAGTACGAACGGCTCGGAGAACTCCTCACGGAAGGCAAAAAGAACCGCGATGCTCTGGGAAGTTGACATCTATCCCGCGGATGGGCAGCCCGACCTGCTGGCGCAACAAGTGGCCGGCGAAGCGCCCGACGCCGGGCTGCCCGCCAATATCCATGTGCGCGCTGCGCGGGGTTATCTGGTCCAGGGCGCGATCGATCGCAGTCAGATTGATCGCATCGTACGCGAACTCCTGGCCGATCCCGTCGTTGAGCGCACCATTGTGGCTCCGGTGGGCGATCCGGCGCTGGTGGCCGCGCCCGAGGCCGGCCTGGAGCCGGTCCACGTCTTGCCGAAGCCGGGGGTCATGGACCCGGTGGCACAGAGCGTCCTGAAGGCCATTGCCGATTTTGGTATTTCGGCCGATGCCGTCCGCACGCTCAAGAAGTACTGGATTGCCGGCGTGCCGGGACATTCTCGCGAGCAGCTCTACTGGAAGCTGCTGGCCAACGACGCAGTGGAGCAAGTCGTGGCCGGTCCGCTGCCTTTCGACCGGCTTGAAATCGGTGAGCCTTACCGGTTTGAACGGGTGACTGTGCCGCTTGCCGAAATGGACGACGCGGAGCTTCAGAGCCTTAGCCTCGACGGGCAGTTGTTCCTTTCACTTGCCGAGATGCAGACCATTCGTGACCATTTCCGGGAGCAGGGCCGCGACCCGACCGACGTGGAGTTGGAAACACTCGCCCAAACGTGGAGCGAGCATTGCAGCCACAAGACGCTGGCCGGCCGCATCCGCTACCGCGATTCCGGCGGTGAGCGAGTGTTCGCCAACATGCTGCGCGAGACGATCTTCGCGGCAACCGACCGGATTCGCCGCACCCAGGCCGACGACGACTGGTGCGTGAGCGTGTTCGCCGACAATGCCGGCGTTGTCCGCTTCGACGACGACTACAACGTCGTGTTCAAGGTCGAGACGCACAACCATCCCTCGGCCCTGGAGCCTTACGGCGGCGCGAACACGGGCATCGGCGGCGTGATTCGCGATACAATAGGCACAGGCATGGGTGCCAAGCCGATCTGCAATACCGATGTCTTCTGTGTCGCCCCGCCCGACACGCCGTCCGACTCGCTCCCACCCGGCGTGCTGCACCCGCGGCGCGTCCTGCACGGCGTGGTGGCCGGCGTGCGCGACTACGGCAACCGGATGGGTATCCCAACGGTCAACGGCGCGCTCTACTTCGACCCGCGATACCTCGGCAATCCACTGGTGTACTGCGGCAGCGTGGGCATTATTCCGCGCGACAAGTCGTTCAAGAACCCCCAGCCGGACGATTTCATTGTGGCAGTGGGCGGGCGCACGGGCCGCGATGGCATTCACGGCGCCACTTTCAGTTCGGCCGAACTGACCAGCAAGAGCGACGAACTTTCCGGCGGCGCGGTGCAAATCGGCGACGCCATCACTGAGAAGATGCTCTTGGACGTCGTGCTCGAAGCCCGCGACCGCGGCCTGTACAACGCCATCACCGACTGCGGCGCCGGCGGGTTCTCGAGCGCCGTGGGGGAGATGGGCGAGAAGATCGGCGCCGAAGTGTTCCTGGAACGCGTGCCGTTGAAGTACGAGGGCCTCAGCTACATGGAAATGTGGATTTCCGAGGCGCAGGAACGCATGGTGCTGGCCGTGCCCGAGGAGCGGTGGCCGGAACTGAAGGCGCTGTGCAATGCCGAGGACGTCGATGCGACCGTCATCGGCCGCTACGTGCCTACCGGCCGGCTCCGGCTGAGCTACGAGGGGCATGAGGTGGCCGACCTGTCCATGCAGTTTCTTCACGACGGCCGCCCGCCGGTCGTGCGCGAAGCGGTGTACGCGCCCCCCGCCGCGGCCCCGTTTGTGGAGCCCGAGCGGCAATCGCCCGACTATACCGACGACCTGCTCCACATTCTTGCATCGCTGAACGTGTGCAGCAAGCACTGGATCGTGCGGCAGTACGATCATGAAGTCCAAGGCGGCAGCGTGGTCAAGCCTCTGGTGGGCGCAGCCAACGACGGCCCAAGCGACGCAGCGGTTGTCCGGCCCCGGCTCGATTCGCGCCGGGGACTGGTCATCGCGTGCGGCATGAATCCCCGCTATGGCGACCTCGACACCTACTGGATGGCCGCTTCCGCCATCGACGAAGCGGTGCGCAACTGCGTGGCGGTCGGGGCCGACCCCCGGCGCATCGCCATTCTCGACAATTTCTGCTGGGGCAATACCGACCGCCCGGAGACGCTCGGCTCGCTGGTGCGCGCGGCCCTGGCGTGCCACGATCTGGCCGTCGCCCTCGGCACACCCTTTATCAGCGGCAAGGACAGTCTCAACAACGAGTTCTGCCCCGAGGGCCAGGAGCCTATCAGCATTCCGCCTTCGCTGTTGATCAGCGCCATGGGGCAGGTAGCCGACGCGAGCCGCTGCGTGACAATGGACCTGAAGTGCCCCGGAAGCTACGTGTACCTGCTCGGCCTTACCCGGGACGAGTTAGGCGGTTCGCATTTCGCCCTGATTCACGGGCTTTCCGGAGGCGAGGCGCCCAAGGTGGACGCGAAGCGGGCGCGAGAACTCTTCGAGGCGCTGCACGGGGCGATGGACGCCGGGTTGGTTCGCGCGTGCCACGATTTGAGCGAGGGTGGGTTGGCGGCGGCCGCCGCCGAAATGGCCCTGGCCGGGCGAACCGGCATGAGACTCTCGCTCAGCCAGGTGCCGCACGATATTCCCGCCCCGACCGCTGCGCAACTGCTCTTCAGCGAATCCAATAGCCGATTCCTCGTCGAGGTGGCCCCGGAGCACACCGAAGCATTTGCTCAACGGTTCGGGGAGTTGCCCTGCGCCCTGGTGGGCGAAGTGATTGATGAACCCCGATTGGAAATCCTCGACTTGCCGCGGCCCATGACCGACGTTGCCGAAGGACTCGACCGGATGGCCACGGTGCCCGCCGTCGAGGCCGACCTCGACACGCTCCGCACTGCCTGGCAAGAGCCCTTGGACTGGTAAGAGTACGATGCCTCAGCCTCACGTGATCATCCTGCGTGCCCCGGGAACCAACTGCGATCGGGAAACGGCGTTCGCATTCGAGCGGGCGGGCGCCCGGGCCGAGATCGTCCACATGAACCGACTGCTGGAGAAGCCCGACCTGCTGGAACGCTTTCAGGTGCTTTGCATCCCGGGTGGATTCAGCTACGGCGACGACGTGGCGGCCGGGCGGATTCTTGCCATGCAACTCAGCCATCACCTTGCCGACTCGATCTTTCGATTCCGCGACGCCGACAAACTCATCTTGGGCATCTGCAACGGTTTCCAGACGCTCATCAAGGCCGGCGCGCTGGCGGCCGACGGCGATGCCAAGGTCAACGCCACCCTGACCTGGAACGATTCAGGCCGCTTCGAGGACCGTTGGGTCGAGCTTCGCACGGACGGGTCCCGATGCGTCTTCCTGCAGGGAATCGATCGCATGTACCTGCCCATTGCCCATGCCGAGGGGAAGTTCGTGCCGCGCAACGCGCAGGCACTCCGACAGATGGAGGACGCGGGGGAGTTGGTGCTCAGATACGCCCAAGGAGCAGGCGTCGAGGAGCCGGCTGGCGCCGTGCCCTATCCAGCCAATCCGAACGGGTCCGTGGCCGCAGTGGCCGGCATATGCGACGCCAGCGGGCGCATCTTCGGACTGATGCCACACCCGGAGCGGCACCTCGACTCAACACATCACCCGCGTTGGACGCGCGGAGAGGCAGGGGAGGCCGGTGACGGCCTCCCCGTATTCCTCAACGCTGTGAGTTACTTCGACTGAGTAATTACTGCCAGTAGAACTGCAGCACCTCGTCAATGGCTTGGACCTGGAGCGACTGGTTGGGGCGTTGCTCGCGGCGGGCCGTGGCCAACTCGTCCAGCCAGGCCAAGGTGCCGTACTGCTGGGCACTCCATGCCGGCTGAGCCGCCGCGGCGCCGACCTGCGCCAAATCGTCCAGCGGCAGCCAGCGGGTGCCCGGTCCGAGTGCCGGCTGCATCAGGCCCTCTTCGTCGTGCCCGCGGCCCGCCAGGTGGTACAACTCGTGCATGACGACCGTCAACAGGTCGATCCGGTCCGCCGCGTCGCTGCCGGAGAGGGCAACCAGTTCACCCGGCCGCTCGCCCAGCCGGAAGTCGGCGTCGGTCGTATCGACATACCAGCCGAAGCCGGCCGCATTGTGGTCGATCAGGATCGTATTGCCCGACGCTAGGCCCAGCTTCAGGCCCGGCAGGTCGGCCACTTGAACCTGGAAGGACAGGCCTGCCAGTTCGGCCGACAATCGCAGGGCCGCCTCCTCGACAACCGGCTGCAAGTCGGCCGTCGTGATCGACTCGGGCACCGGCTGGCCGGCCGGAGGCGCCGACTCGGCGTGCAGGGCCGCGCCGGCGAAATTGCCCACTAATACCGGACCCCACTCGAGGTCCCGGTTCCACCGCGTCCATTTCGTGTTGGCGAAGCTGTCGCCGTTGGACGCACCGACCCACCAGTCGCCGTTTGTGGCGATCCGGCCGACGATATCGGCCTTGCCGTCGCCGGTGAAGTCGGCTGCCATGACGTCGACCAACTCGAAGCTCGGGTTCCACCGCGTCCATTTCGCGTTGGTGAAGCCGGTGCCGGTGGACGTAGCGACCCACCAGTCGCCGGTCGTGGCGATCCGGCCGGCGATATCGGCCACCCCGTCGCCGGTGAAGTCGGCGGCCATGACGTCGACCAACTCGAGGCTCGGGTTCCACCGCGTCCATTTCGCGTTGGTGAAGCCGGTGCCGGTGGACGTAGCGACCCACCAGTCGCCGGTCGTGGCGATCCGGCCGGCGATATCGGCCACCCCGTCGCCGGTGAAGTCGGCGGCCATGACGTCGACCAACTCGAGGCTCGGGTTCCACCGCGTCCATTTCGCGTTGGTGAAGCCGGTGCCGGTGGACGTA